>CAUZRI010000063.1:0-8370 GCA_963582285.1 Gammaproteobacteria bacterium
AAGGATTCACTATTAGTCTGGTCTAAACTGGTCTGGAAAGATGACCCGCCCCTGGGCATAGGTGATATCGCAAATAGGACTGATCCCGCTCTAAGAGATGAATTAATTAAACTTAATCGCATACTTTACAGTCATGAGTCAGAACAATGGACTGGAAATGATCTTAATACAGCATTTACAGAAGAGACAAAAAGACTTTCACAAAAAAAATTGTCAAAAAAATTAGAACAAGGAAAATTGGAACCATTATTTAAAATATCCTAATTTTTATACGTAGAGTATTTTCAAATTTTTAATTTTTATTCGTATTAATTCTTTACCTGGCGTGGGCAGAGTTGAACTTACAATAAAATTTTCAAGCGTTTGTTTTTCCTAATGATATTTTAAAACATACACTGATTTTTATCGGCATGATTGATAATATATTCTAAAGAATACAAAATTTATTTAAAACGAGGGAGGCGGTATGAAAAGATTCTTATTGATAGTAATACTTCTTATGAGCAGAAATATTGTATTTGGCGCTGTTAACTCTGGTACTGAATTGCTGCAAAAATGTGATGCTTATATTTCTTATATGGGCAATAAGAAAATTACCGACAACAACTTTGCTCATGATATGGGCATATGTGCTGGTTACATAGATGGCGCTGTATATACACATAATGTAACCCGATCTGGTTCCCCAATATGGTGTCTACCTAACAATGTTAACAGCGATCAAATAATCAGAGTGGTGGTGAATCATTTGAGAGAAAATCCAGATGAATTAAATAAAAACCCAGGTGTGCTGATGGTTGCAATGGTGAATGCCTACCCGTGTCCTGAGTGAACAACTTAATACAAGATCATTAGATACCCTAATAATAAATCTAAAGAAACAATTATAATATGCTAGTGACGACCTTATTTGCGTTTATATCTTCAACAGTTAAATTAAAGTCATCCAAGGTAATGAAGTAATCGGAAGTATTGTAATAGTGTTCTACTGTTACAGTTAATATTATTTATTTCTTAGCCTCTCCACCCTGGCATCAACTTCATTTCTATATTTACAAAGCGAATCATGATGAAAATACCCACCAACTGCCCCAACCGTAATAGCAGTTAAGAATGCCAAACGAGATTTACCAACTCTAGCTTTTACTTTAAGCATCGAGCAATTCTTTTTTGCAAATGAAAATTCAATGTCCGTAATTGACTGTTCGAAATTATTTTCAGACATAACGTATCTGTGTCTCAATTCGTCATATTGCGAGTTATTGTGACTGACCGTAATGCCAATTTTCATGAGCTTATCTTTCACCTTTGTGCCACCATAATCATATTTTACGTCAATCACTGAATTTATATTATCTTGATAATAAGATTTCTGCGTGGTTCTCAATCGGATGCAATGATTAGACTTTTTTAAACAACCTCAACTTTATCAGTTCTATTGAACTCATTATAAACGGTCTATTTATTAGGTGGATTACGATCTATTTTTGGAACATCTATTGTAGGCTCACCAACAAAATATCCCTGCACGATATCAATGCCGGAAGCAATTGCATTGGACAATGTAGTTGCGTCTTCTATGAAAGACGCAATCACATATGATCCAGAATCATGTATTTTTTTAATTAATTCCTCCCACTCCTCTGTTTCGGTTTCTGGGGTATTCATTGCATCAATAAACGTTTTATTAAATTTATAAAACTCTGTATCCCGTCAAAGCATATGAGACAGAATTGAGCTAATTAATAAGAGAGACTTCTGATAAGTTAACCTTAATAACAGGAGTCTCATTATGAGCAATAATAGCGAGAAATTAGTTAAAGATATACGTCGTCGTACCCGTAAGAAGTATTCCTCTGAAGAAAAGATCCGGATTGTACTGGAAGGCATGCGAGGTGAAGAAAGCATAGCCGAGCTATGTCGTCGTGAAGGATTGAACCAAAATGTGTATTACCGTTGGAGTAAAGAGTTTCTGGAGGCTGGGAAACAACGCCTGGCTGGCGATATTAAACGGGAAGCCAATTCCAGTGAAGTGACCGATCTGAAGAAAGAAAACGGTCAACTCAAACGCCTGGTTGCTGACATCATGCTGAAGATCGATGTGCTTAAAAAAAGTGTGCTTGGCTTGGAGTCGACCTGGGAAGACGAATGAGTTTGTCAGCGGCAGAGAAACTGGAAGCACGAAATCAGAAGTTGGTAAAGCTTCTGGATAAAGAAGCTATCAGGGGAAAACAGGTGGAAAAACTGAAGCTGGCCATCGAGCAAGATTACGTTCAGAAGTTCTGGGTTGGTTGCAAGGGATAATCTGAACGTCCGCTATACACTGTGACTTCAATTGGTCAACGCAACTCTTTATCTTCAATACCATTCTGTTCTGGCGCATAGATCGATTGGCGAGAGCACTATTTGTGACGTATATTTTCTGGGTCATCTACGCGACAGTACTCAATATCTCACTTTGGGCGCTCAACTAGACTTAAAGATAGAACTCAAGCTCGGAAACCGCGAGGTCTGCATGAAAAGCTTGACCAATGGCTACAATTCCAATACGCCGAAGCCGAGTAGTATTTAGAGATGCTTCAAGTCGGTGGGGAGTAAAGGTCTCGAAAGGAAAATTGATAGTCTCCCAGTCTGTGCCGGCGGTGAAATGTGCTCGGTAGGACTGCCAAGATCTCACGCAATCAAGCGTGCGGAGATGAACCGAATATTTCTCATTATTGCCTCTGACGCTGAAGCACACCCCTGTGTACCCAGAGGCATCGAATTTATTGCCCACAGAAGTCAGATCGAGTGTCGCTTGAATGAAGCCGCCGTTATTTTCTAGACAGACTTCGCCTGTAAGGTGCAAGCAAGGACGATCGTTAATTATGTTGCGGGTGACGGAGGCGGTAGAAACTCCCCCCATGACTTGATCACTGACAGCACGCCAAGATGTGCCCATCGTCGAGACCAAACCCAATCTAGAAAAATTGTCTATCACCATAGAATAATACGTTTTTTAAGTAATTTCCCACTCTTCAATCTTCCCAGAAACTTTTTTAAATAGTGGATGAAGCTTCATTTTTTTAATTAACTTTAAGTGTTTGTATTTTTCTGGTTCTCTGCGCTTTAATTTTTTTAAAAGATGTTTAGCTTCAAATTCTGCTTGTCCATTTGTAACAGATATTTTATTTTTAATTCTTTTGTTTGTAATTTTATCTCTGTTAAAGTTGTACCCTCTATTATCTGCTTCATCAGCTACAAATCTTAAATAACTCGAAATTGCACCCACTGGATTTATTGTATTTTTGAATCGTAATAATTGCGGATGATTTTTATATCCTTTTGTAACACCAAGTAAAACGTTTTGCGCCAGCAGTCCTTCTCTCCAGAGAGCCACCAGTCCTTTTGAGTCCAGATAACTGGGATGTATTGACCAAAGTCTCATGAGTAAACTATTTAATGAAAAGATTTAGGTTAGAACGAATTTTTTCTAATAAGCGGCAAAAATGATTAACGAAATAATAGTAGCACTTTTGATTATATATAAGATTGCCAAACATGACATTTCATAGATTGAATATCCGCTTTGGGCTGGAAGCGGATCTCTATCGATTTATTACGCAAAAAATCTATATTACTTCCGCTTTTCCTAAGTATTTACTTTTGATCTTATGCTAGAAGTTCTGGGTTAAGCTTCCAGACATGGAAATTTAACAAAGTTGCAAAACTCACCCAAAGGATATAGGGCAGTATTAACATCCCTGCGACAGTTGATACTTGCCAGAATAAGATGACCATTGCAACCAGACATACCCATAGAAGTGTGATGTCAACAAAGGCCCACATGCCAAGTTGCATATTAAAAAATAACCAGCTCCAAAGTGCATTGAATATTAGTTGTGCCAGAAAAAGTGATAGTGCCAACTGCGCCCCGTTAAATCCACTCGGCCGCCATACCAGCCATGCGGCAACTCCCATCATTATGTATAACATCGTCCAGACGGGACCAAATAACCATCCTGGTGGTGCCCAGGCCGGCTTGACCAGTTCTCCATAAAAGTCACTGGCGTTGGTTGAGGCAAGCGCTCCCAGCACCGCGACGATAAAACAGATTAGCAGACTGACAATTAGGCCGGAGAATTGTGTTAGTGGCGTCATGTTTACATTAGGCGACTGAATAAGACGTATAAATGTGTCTATTAAAACACATAACTAATTGCTGTAAATCCACTTAAGATAGTGTCATCAGCAACGATCGGGCTGTTAGTGATTTCATCGGGTAACAGGCCCCCCTTGATATTTATAATCAGTTGCCAGTGCTCCGAGAGTTCAATGAAACTGCTGATACCAAGACCCAGGTTGATGGTGCTTCCCAGCGCATAAGCAACACGGTTTGCTGTTGAAGCTTCAATCGGCACCCCAAAGTCGTGGTTGTTAACCTGTTTGCTGAGCCAGGTTACGGATAATTCAGGGCTGATGCGGATAGACTTGTATTGAAAACCACGCGATACATTAATATTTGCTATCCCCCCACCAATTCGGTCGAGGGCATCATGCTGATACCCTAGCTCAAGTTCCAGGCCTTGTGGTAATTCATATTGAAGACTCAAACCCGCCATTAAGGTACTCCTGAGATTTCCCATTCCTAGCAGAGTATCGCTGTCTTTCTCTTTATAGGCTCCAATCCGGTATTCCGCAGAGAGCGCGAGTCTGGCTTTGCCGCTACCCACCAGTCCAAATCTGAGATTGGGACCAAAGACCTGTAGTCGTTCACCTATGTAAGTCACCGCTGGGATAATCTGGTATGAAGATTGCCTGGAGTTAAGGTAGGGCGTTGTCTTGCCAATCATGCCGATACCAACACCCCATTGGCCTCGGTTTCCCAGGACCTGGAAGATTTCTATGTCGAGTTTCATGGTTTGTGACTCAACGAGCACAATGCTGGCCCGATCAAAGCTCGGCGGGCCCTTGGGACGGTAATTATTAGATAGACCGATTGGCTCTCTCGGTATACCAATAAAGTTCTTATCAAGAATGCCATTCAGATTTGCATCATGATATCCAAGTACTGCAATTCTGCCAGCATTGACATCTGAAATGATATATTCACCATCGTCGTTGATGGGGAATCTAACCTCCCTAACAGGCTCTCTAAAATCATCGAAGGTGTCAGCAGAATCATATACTTGGAATACCATCTGGCCGTCAGAAGGCGAATTAAATATCTGTAAATGTAATTCCGCAGATCTAGACACCATCGATAACGTTATTAGAAATATTAGTAATATTGGTTTCAATTTTTCAGCTTCCTAGATCACAATTTTAATACTTTTAATTATTTCATATTAAATGTGAATATTACGTGATAATAAAATTTCTTCAGGAAATTTAATGAATTAGAGAGAGTATATCTGGGTCAAATCATGAGTCTTGAAATCGTTTGTTGTTCAGGAGCAGAGTAACATTGAGGACATGATTTTAGCTCTTTGCTAATCGTTACTTCTTCCTCTTTCCGAAAAAGATATTAGCAGGGCCTCCGCCAACAGAAGGCAAGCATTCCTTGAGAAATTGTTTTATGCCTCCGCTCCCACCTGAAGTTACATAAGACTCTGAGTAGATTTATATAACAACATTAATTTTTAATAAACAATAAGTTTGACATCGCGCTCGTTGGCTAGACCGATAACGGGCACCAAAATTAACAAGTATATATAGCTAATGAAATTCTTAATTATCATATGTCTTGTCATATTGCGTACCTAACCAGAATTTATTTAGATTTCCTTTTGTATCAAGACATGCCTTTAGAATATAAAGGCATGAAATAACATTACCAAATCCGAGTACCATTAATGCCCAGAATATTCCACGAAAACGAAAAGATTCGCGCCAAACAATCCAAAAGGAAAATAGAATTAAACCAAGATAAAGATCGACTATCGAAACCAGGCCCCAGGGCATGGCTATGAGAACGGGACCTTCCTTAAACAAGTTACCGTTTATGACCGCGAATATGATATACGCGAACATGACACTGAAGCCAATAAAAGCAGCTGTTCCCATTGTTTTAGTGGATAGAAAAATAATTTTTTTAGAATCAGTCATGTTATTGATTCACAGTACCATCTTTTTTAATTAACTTTTTAGGTGGGAGCAGAAAGAACATGCTTGTTGTTGCCTGGTATTCCCGGTATGCATCACCTTTACTACGTAATGACTGTTGTTCTGTGTATGGCACACCTGTAATCCTGGTAATGAATACATACATTACAATCAGGCCCGTCCATGTTAACCACCAGACATCACTACCATAACCTAGGCAGACATATGCCCACCAGTGTAACCATTCAAAGAAATAATTGGGGTGGCGTGAGTATTTCCATAACCCAACATTACATACTTTTGAACGATCGTTGGTTTTTGCTTTGAATTTAGCCAGTTGTCGATCACTGATCCATTCCCCCGCAATTGCCAGTATCCAGACAGTTATACCTATTGCATCCAGAAGTACAATTCCGGGTTCTGCATTTTGTGACGCCGCCCAGAAAGGTAGTGCAAATAATAAAGTCCATGTTGCTTGTACCTGGAAGAAAATAAACATCACCGGTTGCGCGTATTTGCCACTGGATTCACGCATATATCTATAGCGGCCATCTTCGATTTCATTGGTTACACGGTAAAAAAGGTAAGAACCAAGGCGGAAACCCCAGATCAATGCGAGAATAATAATGATATATTGACGTAAACCGTTTGCTACATCATCGGCCAGGATTAACCAGACACCTACTAATGGAGTTAAAAAAGACCAGGCCACGTCAACAATGCCGGCGTTCTTACTTCGATATTGTAAGATCCACATAAGTAACATAATCAGGGCAGAAACTCCCCAAGCATAAATAAATATCTGACTTGTGTTCACAGAGTTAACCCTTTTCTCTTGATAACACCGAAAACTCAGGTGTGTTCTGATTGTTTTGGCGTTGGGCAAACCACACTAACAATGGCATGGCGATGAACCATTGCAGAGATAATGCAACCATGGAACCAGGACCGAACAGCGTTAATGCACCAAGTTTGCTACCTGCATAGTATGCAGCCGGGCCAGCAATAGCTCCCAATATTGCGGACACAATTAACTTCCCTTGTAACCATTTCATTGACAGGTTCAGGGTGGCAGCCAGGTTGATCCAAAGTGCAATCATCCAGATAGGCGAAGGTGAACCCAGTGCGGCCTGTTCTGGAAATCCCATGACGCCGAATAGCACCTGCACAGAATCAAATATATATCCGATAGTGGCAGCGAATATCAATAAGCTTAACTCTGGTATTCGGTTCTTTACGGATACCCCAAGGTGAAAAAAAATCCATAAGAGAGTAAAGAAAGGACCATATACCGGAGATCCGAAGGCCGCAGATAAAACGGTGATAAACCAGGCTGCCTGGAAGATAAAAAAATTTAATATAACAGGAATCATATGAATTTCAGGAATATGTAGTGTCGGTATTTATACATTGAGGTTTATTCAACACCACCTGAACAACACTAGTGTATCTCTCAAGAAATCCAGCTTCGCAATAACACATGTAATATTCCCACAAACGAATAAAATCATTGCCGTAACCGAGTTGTCTGACAGAATCAATATTTGACATAAATTTATTCAACCACTCGCGCATTGTTCTGGCGTAGTGCAATCCAAAATCTTCCAAGTGGTTTAGACGGAAATTTGAATTCGGAATAATTGCATTATGTATGGCTGAAATGGAAGGTACACAACTGCCAGGAAAGATAAATTCCTGAATGAAGTCACTTGTTTTCAGATATTCATCATAACGATGGTCAGGCATGGTAATGGCCTGAATACATGCCTGTCCATCTTCCTCTAACAATCTGGAACATACAGCAAAATATTCAGGAAGAAATTTATGTCCCACTGCTTCAATCATTTCAATTGATACTAATTTGTCATATTTACCTTTCAAATCACGATAATCGCATAATTGAATATCGATTTTATCTTGCAGACCCATTTTGCGTATACGCTGACTGGCAAGTTTAAACTGCTCTTTAGAAATGGTCGTTGTTGTTACATGACAACCATATTTTTTTGCGGCGTGTATGGCAAAACTACCCCAGCCCGTTCCAATTTCCAGCACCCGTTGATGAGGTTTAATATCCAGCTTTCGACATATACGGTCCAGCTTTTCTGTGGATGCATCTTCCATTGAAGATGACTCAGTTTCGAAAAAGCCTGATGAATAGGTCATGGTGTGATCCAGAAAAACAGCGAACATCTCGTTACCCAGGTCATAATGAGCATGTATATTTCTGCGACTGCCTTCACGACTATTACTGCGGGCCTTATGCCGCCGTCTTAACCACCAGTT
>CAUZRI010000064.1:0-8312 GCA_963582285.1 Gammaproteobacteria bacterium
TTTTTGTTATTTCTAAAACAAAAATGAGTATTAGGGGCCATTATAGTGAAACACATGAGCTAAATGCAGAATTACTGAAGAAAGATAAACATGAATTGATGCAAATTGTTTCTGATGTGGTTCCCGCTGGTGTTAACTGTTTCTATGTTGATCAACCACAGGCATTGGGATTAGGACACGCAGTATTATGTGCCAGGGAACTTGTCGGGAATGAGCCTTTTGCGGTGGTTCTACCCGATGATATGATTGATGATAATTCCAAGGGTTGTCTGAGCCTGATGGTTGATTTATATCAGCACAATAAGGCCAGCATAATTGCTGTGGAAAATGTCGATCCTTCAGATACTGACAAGTACGGAATTGTCAGTGCGGAACCGCTCAAAAATTCACTACATAAAATATTTGATCTTGTCGAAAAACCAGCGCCGGAAGCATCTCCGTCATCTATGGCTGTAGTTGGACGTTATATTCTGACATCATCAATTTTTAATCTACTCGATAATCTTGGAAAAGATGCAGGTGGAGAGATTCAGTTGACCGATGGGATTAGGAAGTTGCTAGAGATGGAAACTGTGTTGGCCTATGAATTTTCTGGTATGCGATACGATTGTGGATCTAAACTAGGTTACTTGAAGGCCAATTTAAATTATGCCTTAAAAGATCCTGAAATTAGTTCAGATTTGCTAGAGCATATAGCAAGTCTAAAAGCTTTCTAACGTTCTTCCTGTAAATACTATTATGCTATTGAGATCCAGTAGTAATAATCCCGGTTGAATAGTTTGTTGTGCAGGATGTAGCATTATACTACTACACTAAAAAATGGCTCCTCGGGACGGGCTCGAACCGCCGACCTAGTGATTAACAGTCACCCGCTCTACCAACTGAGCTACCGAGGAATAACTAGGAGGCGTATGGTACTGATGCATCCTAATTGGGTCAACTCACAGTATCAAATACCTGATCAGTTTTTACAAATTCAGGCATAATCTTCTTATTTTACTTAAACAAATGATAGTTGCAGACTGAAGAAGTTGTCTTAATATGACACAACAATTTGAATTGCAGACAGATTTTAAACCAGCCGGTGATCAACCAGAAGCGATATTCAAGTTAATCGAAGGTCTTGAAAATGGACTATTTAATCAAACTCTATTAGGCGTAACTGGCTCTGGCAAGACGTATACCGCTGCAAATATTATCCAGACATTACAACGTCCAACTCTGATACTGGCACCAAACAAGACTCTGGCCGCCCAATTGTACGGAGAGATGCGAGATTTTTTTCCTAATAATTCCGTTGAATATTTTGTCTCCTATTATGATTATTACCAACCGGAGGCATACGTTCCTTCATCAGATACCTATATAGAGAAAGATGCGTCAGTTAATGAGCATATAGAACAGATGCGCCTATCCGCCACCAAGGCGCTGATGGAGCGACCAGATACTATTATTGTTGCAACAGTATCTGCCATATATGGATTAGGAGACCCTCAAACTTATCTAAAAATGGTTATGCATTTGGACAGAGGAGACCATATTGACCAGAGAGAAATACTCCGTAGATTGGCTGAAATGCAATATTCCAGGAATGAAATTGATCTGCATCGGGCTACCTATAGGGTTAGGGGAGATGTTATCGATATATTTCCAGCAGAGTCAGAGAAAAATGCAATACGATTAGAATTGTTTGATGACCATATCGAGGGAATATCATTATTCGACCCCCTTACTGGTGAAATAAAGATTAAGGTTCCCAGAATCACAATATTTCCAAAAACACATTATGTAACAGATCGTCAGACATTACTTAACGCACTTGATCAGATAAAGTTGGAATTGTCAGGTCGTCTTCAGTATTTGAAAGACGCCAATAAACTGGTTGAGGCGCAACGTCTGGAACAGAGGACAAAATTTGATCTGGAAATGATTGTGGAAATCGGCTATTGCACAGGGATAGAAAATTATTCTCGTTATCTATCTGGTAGAAATCCTGGCGAACCTCCCCCGACTTTATTTGATTATCTACCTGATAATGCATTGTTATTTGTCGATGAGAGTCATGTCACTATTCCTCAGTTAGGCGCTATGTACAAAGGGGATCGATCCAGAAAAGAAAATCTGGTTAATTATGGTTTCAGACTCCCCAGTGCTTTGGATAACAGACCCTTACGATTTGATGAATTTGAAAAACTTGCCCCACAAACTATCTTCATGTCTGCAACACCAAGACCCTATGAACGAGAAAAATCCGATCAAATTGTAGAACAAGTAGTTAGACCTACTGGACTTGTTGATCCTGTTGTAGAAATCCGTCCAGTAATGTCTCAAGTAGATGATTTACTATCTGAAATCAATATCAGGGTCAAACTCAACGAAAGAGTCTTGGTTACAACCCTTACCAAACGGATGTCTGAAGACCTATCTGACTATCTGGCAGAACATAATGTAAAAGTCCGATATTTGCATTCAGATATTGATACGGTTGAAAGAGTTGAAATTATTAGGGATTTACGTTTGGGTATCTTTGATGTTTTGGTGGGGATAAACCTGCTACGCGAAGGACTTGATATGCCTGAAGTATCTCTTGTTGCGATATTGGATGCAGATAAAGAAGGATTTTTACGGTCTGAAACAACATTGATCCAGACCATTGGCAGGGCTGCCAGGAACTTGAACGCCAAGGCGATTATGTATGCAGATGTTATGACTGGCTCAATTCAACGGGCCCTGGCAGAAACTGATAGGAGAAGAAATAAACAGTTGGAGTATAATACGTTGCATAATATTACTCCAAAGGGGATCAAAAAGCCTGTGACTGATATTATGGAAGGTGCCACCAGAGAAAGGTCAAGAGCAATTAAACTAAACATGATTGCTGAGACCAGTAATCCCTATATTGGAATGAAACCTGCTGATTTGCGTAAGAAAATTAAGCTACTCGATAAGACAATGTTTGAACATGCAAAAAACCTGGAGTTTGAAGAGGCAGCAAAAATCAGGGACGAAATACACAGATTGCATGATGCAGAATTGGAAATTATCTAAATGAAAAGACGGATATAAAAGCTATGACCAAAATAAGTAAGAAAGATAAACTCAGGGAAAGCGCTCTCGAATACCATCGTAGCTACCCCCCGGGGAAACTTGCAATTCAGGCCACAAAACCATTGGCTAATCAGCATGATCTTTCGCTTGCCTATTCACCCGGAGTGGCGAGTGCCTGTGAAGAGATTGTCAGAGACCCGGAACAAGCCGCCTATATGACTAGCAGGGCAAACCTTGTTGCAGTCGTCACCAATGGCACAGCCGTGCTTGGTCTTGGACCTATAGGACCACTTGCATCAAAACCGGTTATGGAAGGCAAGGCGGTTCTGTTCAAGAAATTTTCCGGCATAGATGTATTTGATATAGAAATAGACGAACGCGATCCGGACAAGCTGGTTGATATCATTGCCAGTCTAGAACCGACATTTGGTGGTATCAACCTGGAAGATATCAAGGCACCGGAGTGTTTTCTGGTGGAAAAGAAACTGAAAGAGCGATTAAAGATCCCCGTTTTTCATGATGACCAACATGGTACCGCGATTATTGTCGGTGCGGCTGTAATTAATGGATTACGGATAGTTAAAAAAGATATAGACAAGGTCAAGCTTGCAGGTTCTGGTGCTGGGGCATCAGCTATTGCCTGTTTGGAACTGCTGGTTCATCTGGGCATGAAACGTGAAAATATCTTTATCTCGGATTCTAAAGGGGTAATCTATGAAGGACGAGATGAAAATATGGTGCCATCCAAGGCCCGTTTTGCACAGAAGACAGATGCCCGGATCCTGGATGATGTCATGGAAGGTGCAGATATTTTTCTTGGTCTGTCTGGACCAGGGGCAGTAACTAAGGCAATGGTGAGCAAGATGGCGAAAGAACCAATTATTCTTGCCCTGGCAAATCCGGATCCTGAGATACTTCCCGAGGACGTACTAGAGGTACGTCCCGATGCCATCATGGCAACAGGGCGATCTGACTACCCCAATCAAGTAAATAATGTACTTTGTTTTCCATATATCTTTCGTGGTGCACTGGATGTTGGCGCTACCACCATTAATGATGAAATGAAAATTGCCTGTGTACAGGCTATTGCCGATCTGGCGACAGTGGAACCTTCAGATGTGGTGGCCAAGGCCTATGGAGGTAGTAACCTGCAATTCGGCCGTGAATATCTGATTCCAAAACCCTTCGACCCCCGTTTAATTGTAAGAATAGCCCCAGCTGTGGCAAAGGCAGCAATGGAAAGCGGCGTGGCAACTCGGACTATTCCTGATTTAAAGGTCTATAGGCAGAAACTTTTACAATTTATTTTCCAAACCGGGACGTTAATGAATCCCGTCTTCGACCAGGCCAAGCGTGACCCAAAAAAGATTGTCTATGCAGAAGGAGAAGAACGTAGTGTATTACAAGCTGTACAACAAGTTGTTGATGAAGGGATTGCGATACCAATTTTGGTCGGTAGGCCCAATATTATTACTCAGCGTATCAATGAATTAGGACTGCGAATCCGCGAAGGCAAGGACTTTGAAATTGTCAGCCCACTCTATGACAAGCGCTTTAACCAGTATTGGAAGATGTACCATGAGTTAATGGGTAGAAACGGTGTATCACCCGCTGAGGCGAAGACCATCGTTCGCACCAAGAATACTGTGATTGCTGCGCTGATGCTTAGACGTAACGAGGTCGACGCTATGCTCTGCGGCACAGAAGGTCGGTTTATCAATCACCTGCGTTATATTGGGGAAATTATCGATATGCAGGAAGGGGTGTTGTCTTTGGCAACAGTGATAGCCGTGGTACTCCCTAGTGGACTATTCTTCCTATGTGACACTCATGTCACACCAAATCCGACAGTGGACGAAATTGTGAAAAATACCTTGCTCGCGGCAAAAACTGTGCAACAATTCGGAATCAAACCACGTATTGCCCTGCTTTCCCACTCCAGCTTTGGTTCGCGTAATAATCGTGCTGCTCGGAAAATGCGCCAAGCTACACAGATTTTACGAAAAATGGACACAAATCTGGTGGTGGAGGGGGAGATGCATGCTGATGCCGCAATTTCGGATGAGATTAGAAACAGTGCCTTTCCAAATTCACGTTTAAAAGGCAAAGCAAATCTATTAATCATGCCTAATATCGATGCGGCAAACATCACTTACAATCTTTTAAAAATGGTAGGTGGGGGTGTAACAGTAGGTCCCATATTGGTTGGAAACTCAAGACCTGCCCATATACTGACTAGTTCAGTCACAGTCCGAGGGATAATTAACATGACAGCGCTTGCTGTTGTTGAAGCCCAGGATCAGTTAGATCAAATGGAACTTTGTTGATTAAGTAAACACTGCTTATTTATAATCGTGAGCATTAAGTGATAATTTATGATGAACATTCCAGTTTGTAGTTTTAATTCGCGTCTTTAAAATCTTTAGAGCCAATGGAAAGTAAACCACAACATTTGATACATTAACCCATCATAGAATTTAGAATCGCTAATCTGTATAAAACTCACTATAAGTTTTGAATTTATTGCACTTTTTCTGTATCCTTAGCGCCCTTGATTAACAGGCGCGTAGCTCAGCTGGTTAGAGCATCGCCATGACATGGCGAGGGTCGTTGGTTCGAATCCAATCGCGCCTACCAATACCACTTCAAGCGCACTAAGCGCTTGTTTAATATCTCTTTTAACAAGTGGCCTTTTGTGGGGGTCACCACTGAGAGAAAGGGTTTACTAATGCCTCAAATTACACTACCTGACGGTAGTCAACGTCAATATGACAATCCTGTCTCTATTCTGGAGATTGCAAACGACATAGGTCCAGGACTGGGCAAGGCTGCAATTGCTGGGGAAATAGATAGGCAATTGTTTGATGTATCGCAGATTTTAAATTCTGACTGCCAGTTGCGCATAATCACCAATAAAGATCCGGAAGGATTAGAGATTGTTCGTCATTCTTGTGCACACTTAATGGCACAAGCTGTAAAAAGATTATTTCCAAAAGCACAAGTCACCATAGGTCCGGTTATAGAAGATGGATATTTTTATGACTTCGCCTACGAACGAGCGTTTACACCTGATGATCTTGAAGCAATTGAAGCAAATATGGTTGAAATAGCTAAAGAAGATCTACAGGTATCGCGCAAAATATTGTCACGTAATGATGCCGTCGATTTTTTTCGCGAATTGGGCGAGGATTATAAGGCGCAAATAATTGAAGCTATTCCCGAGAATGAAGAGTTGTCGCTTTATCAACAAGGAGAGTTTACTGATCTATGTCGGGGTCCCCATGTGCCCAATACAGGAAAGTTAAAGGCATTTAAATTGACCAAACTAGCGGGTGCCTATTGGCGAGGGGATTCACGTAATGAAATGCTACAGCGTATTTATGGTACGGCATGGCCAGATAAAAAAATACTAAGACAATATTTAAACCGTCTGGCTGAAGCGGAAAAACGCGATCATCGCAAGATCGCAAGAAAACTCGATTTATTGCATTTTCAAGAAGAAGCACCTGGTATGGTATTTTGGCATGAAAAAGGATGGATAATATACCGCGTCATTGAAAATTATATTCGAGAGAGGGTTGAAGATGCAGGATATCAGGAAATTCATACACCATTAGTCATTGATCGTATTTTGTGGGAAAAATCTGGGCATATATCCAAATTTGGTGACGATATGTTTATGACAAATTCAGAAAACCGTGAATATGCTATAAAACCTATGAATTGCCCTGCTCATATTCAGGTATTTAACCAGGGTATGAAGAGTTATAGAGACCTACCATTAAGAATGGCGGAGTTTGGAGCATGTCACAGAAATGAGTTATCAGGTTCATTGCATGGTCTTATGCGTGCCAGGGGATTTACTCAAGATGATGCCCATATATTTTGTCGAGAAAATCAGATTCAGGAAGAAGTTACTTCATTTATGGACTTATTATTCTCAGTTTATAAGGACTTTGGATTTGAAGAAGTCATTATAAAGTTATCTACTAGGCCCGAACATCGTGTCGGTGATGATGATATCTGGGACCAGAGTGAAAAAGCACTGGAATTGGCTTTAAATGCGATGGATTTGAAATGGGATTTACAACCAGGTGAAGGGGCTTTTTATGGCCCAAAAATTGAATTTTCTTTGAAAGATTCAATAGGGCGTATTTGGCAATGTGGTACTATACAGGCAGATTTTTCCATGCCCGGTAGACTTGGTGCCAGTTATATTGATGAAAATAGTCAGAAACAGACACCTGTCATGTTGCATAGGGCAATTTTGGGTTCTATGGAACGATTTATTGGAATTTTAATAGAAAATTACGCTGGTTCTTTTCCGGTTTGGTTGTCACCAATTCAAGCGGTAGTGGTGTCTATTACAGATAATCAAGCTGATTATGTAAAAATAATTTCAAAAACACTCAAAAAACAAGGATTCAGAGTGGAATCCGACTTGAGAAATGAGACCATCGGCCTTAAAATTCGCGAGCACGCAATGCAACGGACCCCTTATCAATTAATAGTGGGTGCAAAAGAAGTTGAAATGAATACAGTCGCTGTGCGGACAAGAGATGGCGAGGATCTGGGTGCTATGGATCTGGATGCCTTTATTAAGCGTCTGAATACAGATGTCGCCTATCGTGGCTGTAAAATTTAAGGAGAGAGGTAAAAAATATCGTAGCCGAAAAGCAGAATCGTTTAAATGAAGAAATAGTTATACCTAATGTCCGATTGATCGGAGTGGATGGTGAACAAGTCGGAATCGTTGCGACAATTGAGGCGTTAAAATTAGCCGAGGAAGCTGACCTTGACTTGGTAGAAATCGTTCCAACTTCAGAGCCACCAGTTTGTAGGATTATGGATTTTGGTAAATTTCTATTTGATCAAAACAAGAAGAAACATGCAGCAAAACGTAAGCAGAAACAGATACAAATTAAGGAAATTAAATTTAGACCATCAACAGAAGATGGAGATTATGAAGTTAAACTTAGAAACATAATCAGATTTCTCAATAATGGGGACAAGGTAAAGGTAACACTACGGTTTAGGGGTAGAGAAATGGCCCATCAGGACCTGGGGTTTAAAATGCTCAAACGAATTGAACTTGACCTGGAAGAATATGGTCTTGTCGAGCAAATGCCAAAACTTGAAGGTCGACAAATGGTGATGGTCATAGCATCAAAGAAATAATCTGTAATTAATTTATCAACAAAAATATTTAAATGGAGTGGTAGTAAGTAAATGCCAAAATTAAAATCAAATAGAGGCGCAGCAAA
>CAUZRI010000065.1:0-8291 GCA_963582285.1 Gammaproteobacteria bacterium
AAGAAAATCCAGGCGAGTATAGATAATACGGTTTTATGAGCTAGGTGCTGATCAAAAATGTTATGCACGAACATCAAACCTGTCGCGAGGCTGAGACTGAGTAAAAAGAAACCTACCCACAATAGCTGCACTAATAATTCTTCCATAGTCTGCATAGGCGGTAAAAATCTCATCATCTTTGCAGGATCTTTGGTCCTTAGTTGATGTTCTTGAAAAGAGAGAATAATTGCTTGTAGGGCAGCTATAGTTAGAAGACTATAAGCAGAGATAGATAAAATTATATGTGCATCAAGTCCATAATTTATTGTGTCGGAGACAATCCGCTCACTGGGCATGACAAAAGCGAGTAGTAGAGCAATAGCCGTTGCCGGCAAAATTATCATTGCCAGATTGATTGTTGGTTTTATGATTGTTGTAAGGATTACAAATAAGGTTACCACCCAACTAACCAGTGACAAGGCATTGTAGAATCCCATATTCATCCCCAGTTCAGTATATATTGAATGGTATAGAATAATGGCATGGAGTATCAATGCCGGGATACACAGAAATATCAATTTCGAGTCGTAGCTGGTACTCGAATTTACCGTAGAGATAAATCGGTATCCTAGCCAGAATGCTGCAGCCAAATACAGGATAATGGCAGCTGTGATAATAATGATTAAATTCATATAGTTTGAGATAATATCAAGCAGTTATATTCTGATATATCCTCGATTATTACAATACTATTCGGGTATATATATTTATTCTATCTTATTGATTATCTTAACATTCAAATATTTTATTGAAATTATAAGCTTATACAGGATGAAGAACTATGTTTGACAACCTTTCGGGGAGATTATCACAAGTCGTCCAACAATTGCGTGGGCAAGCAAGGATAACCGAAGAAAATATCGAGTCCAGTCTGCGCGAAGTAAGAATGGCATTGTTGGAAGCAGATGTGGCACTGCCAGTGGTCCGCGAATTTATAGAACATGTGAAAGAAAGCGCCCTGGGTCAGGATGTAAATTTGAGTCTTACGCCTGGACAGGTCGTTATCAAGATAGTCCATGATGAGCTCATAAAATTAATGGGGCAGGAAAAGGCCACGCTAAATCTAAATCAGCAGCCTCCTGTGGTTATCCTCATGGCAGGATTACAAGGCGCAGGTAAAACGACGACTGTCGCAAAACTTGGAAGATGGTTACAAGAAAATGGTAAAAAATCCATCATGACAGTTAGTTGTGACATTTACAGGCCTGCCGCGATAAAACAGTTAGAAGTTTTATCTGAAGAAAATAAATTAACTTTTTACCCAAGTGATGCCACACAAAAACCCGTACAAATTGCCGAGCAGGCATTAGCTGAAGCAAAAAGAAAATTTATGGATGTACTTATAGTCGATACTGCCGGTCGACTACACATTGATGAAGATATGATGCAAGAAATTAGTCAAGTACATGATTGTCTAAATCCCGCAAATACGGTATTCGTAGTCGATAGTATGATGGGGCAGGATGCGGTAAATGCTGCCAGGGCATTCGACAGTACCTTACCTTTAACCGGTGTCATTTTGACGAAGACTGATGGTGATGCCAGAGGTGGTGCAGCACTTTCAATTCGCCATGTAACAGGTAAACCGATACTGTTTATGGGAACGGGTGAAAGATCAACGGAGTTATCGGAGTTTTATCCAGATCGTGTTGCGTCCCGCATACTCGGGATGGGGGATATGTTAAGTCTGATTGAAGAAGTCCAGCAAAAAACAGACAAAGAAAAATCGATAAAGCTGGAAAAGAAACTGAAGAAAGGGAAGGGGTTTGATATGGAAGACCTCAGGGATCAGTTACTACAAATGAAAAATATGGGTGGTATATCTGGCTTGATGGACAAGTTGCCTGGGATGGGTGCAATGCCCGCAGGTGTATCTGATCAGGTAAATAATAAACAAATTGAACGCATGGAAGCCATAATAAATTCTATGACACCAAAGGAAAGAAAGTCTCCCGATATTGTCAATGGTTCACGCAAGAAACGAATTGCATCAGGTTCAGGCAATCAGATCCAGGACGTAAATCGATTATTAAAACAGCATAAAATGATGCAAAAGATGATGAAAAAAATGAGTAAAAAAGGTGGTATGGCAAGTATGATGCGCGGTTTGTCGGGTAATCTGCCACCGGGGTTCAGGTAGTTTCCTTTTCTGGCTAATTTTATTGATGCACGATTATCGTGTCAGGTTTTCATAAAGTTTGGGAGTTTATTTAATAGATGTAACACAGCACTAATCCCAATAATCGTAAAACATACCAAACTCCATTCTGCAATACTAAAACTAATAAACGTCCAATTAACCTCTGCACATTCCCCTGAGCCTGTAAATATCATTTTCAAAGCCTCGGTTAGGGGAAATACATCGAGCATAAATTCCAGACCAGGACCACAGGCGGGTACTGCATCAGGAGGCAAGTGCTGTAACCAAACCTGACGCCCAGCTATACCCGCACCGATAACAGCACTAATTAAAATCATACCTGAATAAAGAAATCGCCATTTTGCAATGGGAGCATGAATTAATCCAACGAATGAAATAACAATAATCGCGATGTATGCAAAACGTTGAAAGATACATAACGGACAGGGTTCCAGTCCTTCGACAAATTGCAGGTAATATCCAAAACCCAACAGTGAACTGCAAATCGTAAAAAGTATTAGATAATATATTCTTGATGCATTCATGAATTATAAATTTTAAGAAAATCAGTTATTCGTTTTTCCAACCAGTACTCAGCTTTCCACGGGACAATACCGCCAACAAAGCCCACATGTCCACCTTTATCTGATAGCTCAAGTATAACAGAATTAGATAAATCTTCCGCTTTTGGGATTGCAGCGAATGACATAAATGGATCATTTCTGGCATGCAACAATAAAGTGGGCACCTGTATTTTAGATAAATATTGTTTAGAGCTAGATTTTAAATAGTATTCATTTGCACTTTTAAAGCCATGTAGTGGGGCGGTGATGTTTTCATCAAATTTATAAAATGTATTTAATTTATGCAGATTGTTTATATTTATTGATGAATTCTTGCCAATAAATTTTCTACGTATTTTTTCTTGTAGTAATCGAACAAGTCGCCATTGGTAAAATCTGGATATGCCTTTTGAGAGGCTTATTGCACTGTCATGTAAGAGGTACGGTACAGACACCGCTACAGAAGCAACAATTTGTGATGCAGCGCCCGGTTCCCCCAGATATTTTAAAAGCGCATTTCCACCAAGTGAATAACCTACCGTCGCAATGGGGATGTTTGGATATCTTGTCTGCAATACCTGTATTAAATAACGTATATCGTCGGTATCACCCGAATGATAGCTTCGCTCAAGGCGATTCATTTCTCCACTGCAACTACGAAAATGCATAAAAACAGCTCGCCATCCTAAACTATGGATATAGCTCATGATTGCGTTGGAATAGGGCGATGTGATATCACCCTCTAGTCCATGAAATACGGCCACCAGTGGCCCGGTTGTCTTTGTAGTCCAGCGTATATCTACAAAATCACCATCAGGCAACTCTAGCCTTTCTGGTATTAATTCGATATTAATCTTACGCCGAAACAAATATTGCCAGAGAGTTTGGCTATGGGGATCTGCTAGCCACCATGCAGGTTTAAATTTACTGGTTACTATACTACCAGATTGCATTCGTTCTAATTTGATCGTTGAAAATTTGCAGCAGAAAATTTTATATTGAAGGCAATGTTATTTTCTAAAAAATAGTTTTCCAGGTTTATATTGTTTAAATTAACTACTGCCAATAATTGCATGTGTCCTTGTTCATTTGTGACGATATTAAGAATTGTGCCGCACATGATTTTTCCATTCTCAGCGTATAATTTCGCACCTTCTTCAGGAATATAATCAGATTGCATTGCTTTGCCTATAAATAAACCATGCTTTACCTTTCCGCGATAATGTAACCGCGCAATAATTTCTTGTCCAGGGAAGCATCCCTTGTTTAAACTTAAGCCATCAAGTTTATTTAATTCCAATTCCTGTGGAATTATTGTCTCAGTGGTATTCTCTGTGATCCATGGTATACCAGCATTTAAATCCATAGTCTGCCAGGTATTATTGTCGATGGCTGTAATCTCAGAGGATGCCAACTCTGTCTCTACAGAATTTGACTGAACAGCTACAATAATGTTTCGTTGAAATAGTTTGTCGGATACATCTATTATAAAAAAATTATTATTTAAGCCTAGTCGATTTTCAAAGGAAGACATATCCTTGCGAGATACGCCATAGCATGACATTTCATTTGATTTATTTGTAATAGTAACTTTAGAGCGGAATATATACATAGTTAACCGATTACGTACGGGTTCAACTAATGCTATAGGCAATAACATATAATACGTATTATCTGATCTATATACGAAAAAGTTGGAAATTATTCTTCCCTGCGGATTACACCAGGCACTAAATTGCCAATTTTTATCAGCCAGATTATTGATGTCACTCGTCAATTGTGATTGTAAAAAACTTGCAGAATCATCACCCTTAATTTCCAGGACACCAATATGATTTAATGTTGATATAAATTTTTCCACAATGTTTAGCTATGTGTATTCTGTAATCGTTTGATAAAAAACGTATAGTCATTGGTCTCAGGGGTAGAATTTCCTGTGATCCATGAATAAATATCTACATCAGCTTCATTCAGAAATTTATCAAAAAGAATTTTACTCTCCTGGCTCAGGCTATCGTAATCATTTTGAACAAAATTTTCGAACAGGATATCCATTTCCCGCATGCCGCGGCGACAACGCCATGCTAGTCTGGACTTGTCACTCATTTAGATAGTTTAGACTGTTCGGGTAACGAGTAGTTTTTTGATTTCTGCAATGGATTTAGCCGGGTTTAACCCTTTGGGGCAGGTATTGGTGCAATTCATTATTGTATGACAACGATATAGTCGAAATGGATCCTCAAGATCATCAAGTCTCTCACCTGTGTGTTCATCTCGACTGTCTACTATCCAACGATAGGCTTGCAAAAGTATGGCAGGTCCAAGATAGCGATCACTATTCCACCAGTAGCTAGGGCAAGCTGTTGAACAGCATGCGCATAAAATACACTCATACAGACCATCCAGTTTTTCTCTATCTTCCTTGGATTGTAATCGTTCTCTGTCAGGAGGCGCGGGCGTTTGAGTCTGTATCCATGGTTTTATTGAGGCATATTGTGCATAAAAATGTGTCAGATCGGACACTAAATCTTTTCTAACTTCCATGTGTGGCAAGGGATAGACGGGGATAGTATCTTTCGCGTCAGTTATATATTTAGTGCAAGCGAGGGTATTGGTCCCATTAATATTCATAGCGCAGGAACCACATATACCTTCTCTGCAAGAGCGTCGAAATGCCAGGCTAGGATCAATCTCGTTCTTTATATAGATTAAGGCATCCAAAACCATAGGACCACAGTTATCAGTATTGATTTCAAAACTGTCTAACCGAGGATTCTCTCCACTATCAGGATCCCAGCGATATACGCCAAAAGTTCTTTTATTCTTGGCGCCGTTTGCATTTGAGTATTTCTTGCCAGGTTTTATTTTTGAATTTTTTGGTAGTGTAAATTCAGCCATTCTTGTTATCTCTCTTTCTTGAAATTCAGAAGTTCTGTTAGTTATCTTAAATAGCTGCTCGTTAATAAACTCGCTTTTTTGGTGGAACCACATCGACTTCATCTGTCATGGTATACATATGTACCGGACGGTAACCATATTTCACCTCTCCGGATTTTATATCGAGCCATGATAAAGTGTGTTTCATCCAGTTTTCGTCATCCCTGTCTGGATAATCTTCTCTCGCATGGGCACCACGACTTTCTTTACGGTTATGTGCAGAATTAATTGTAACCAGCGCATTTTGCAGTAGATTTTCCAATTCCAGTGTTTCTACCAGGTCAGTATTCCAGGTCATGGATTGATCCGACACATTAACATCATCAAAAGACTGGTAGATGTCACGCATCTTATCAATCCCTTCTTGTAAAACCTCACCAGTACGGAAAACTGCGGCGTTATTTTGCATGGTGCGTTGCATATTCTTACGGATTTCAGCCGTCTTCAAGCTGCCTTTTGCGTGACGTAATTTGTCCAGTTTAGCGATAGCCTCATCGCCAGCATCTTTGGGCAAGGGCTTGTGGGCAGTGCCTGGTTTGATAATTTCTGCGGCACGTATCGCTGCAGCACGACCAAACACCACCAGATCGAGCAGGCTGTTAGAGCCTAACCTGTTTGCCCCATGTACTGAGACACAGGCAGCTTCACCGATCGCCATTAATCCAGGGACTGCGACAGGTTCGCCATCTTTTAGCGTCATTATTTGACCATGGTGGTCAGTGGGAATACCACCCATGTTGTAATGTACGGTTGGAATAACCGGTATAGGTTGTTTCGTGACATCAACGCCCGCAAAGATTCTTGCTGATTCAGCAATTCCAGGCAGTCTTTCATTTATAACGTCAGGTCCCAGGTGTTCAAGATGTAAATATATATGGTCTTTTTCCACTCCTACACCTCGACCTTCGCGTATTTCTATGGTCATAGATCTACTCACTACATCGCGAGAGGCGAGATCCTTGGCAGAAGGGGCGTATCTTTCCATGAAACGCTCTCCGTCTGAATTGGAGAGGTAGCCACCTTCGCCGCGGCTACCTTCTGTGATAAGACACCCAGAACCATAAATACCTGTAGGATGAAATTGAACAAACTCCATATCCTGCAAGGGTAGGCCAGCGCGCAATATCATTGCATTACCATCTCCTGTACAGGTGTGTGCAGAGGTACAGGAAAAATAGGCGCGTCCGTAACCACCAGTAGCCATTACTACGATATGGGCGCTAAAACGATGCAATGTACCGTCTTCCAGGTTCCAGGCAAGCAAGCCTCTACAGGTACCATCATCATCCATAATTAAATCGATAGCCATGTATTCGATAAAAAATTCTGCTTCATGTTTGAGAGATTGTTGATACAAGGTGTGGAGGATCGCATGACCCGTTCGATCAGCTGCTGCACAGGTACGTTGTGCTGTTCCTTCGCCAAAATTTGTCGTCATGCCGCCGAATGGTCGTTGATAAATTTTACCTTCTTCGGTACGAGAAAACGGTACGCCATAATGTTCTAATTCAACAACTGCAGGAATCGCCTCTCGACACATATATTCAATGGCATCCTGATCACCGAGCCAGTCAGATCCTTTGATGGTATCGTACATGTGCCAGCGCCAGTCATCCTCACCCATATTACCCAGTGCTGCGCTAACGCCTCCCTGGGCGGCGACAGTATGACTACGGGTAGGAAATACTTTTGTTACACAGGCTGTTTTCAGGCCTTTTTGAGCCATGCCAAATGTTGCACGTAATCCTGCGCCACCCGCGCCGACTACCACAACATCATATTTATGATCAATTATTTTATAAGACATTTTATAACCCCAGAAAGATTTTAATTATTGCCAGAGCGGATGCCATGCCTGCCAGGATTGCCAGAAATTTTATCAGGATAATACAGGAAAATTTTTGCCATTCTGAGTGGATATAATCTTCAATAACAACCTGGACTCCGAGTTGTGCATGAAAAAATAATGCAATTATAAAAAATAATAACAGTAGCGCATTAATCGGTGACTGGATCCATAACCTTATGGATTCATAATCTGTTGCTGTCATCATAACAAGCGCAGTCATTATCCAGATGGTGAGCGGGACCAAAAAGAGGGCAGTAACGCGCTGATACCAGAAGTGATGTGTGCCTTCTTTAGCAGAGCCTAAGCCCCTAACATTAGCAAGTGGTGATCGTAAATTCATGACATACCTCCTGCCGTCCAGGTAATGACACAAAGTAGGGTAGAAACTATAACTACTGCATAACCACTATTGTTGGAGGTTTTAATTTCAAAACCATAACCTGTATCCCAAAATAAATGACGAATGCCGTTACACAAATGCAAGTAAAGTGAAAATGTAAATAAAATAAGTATAAGCTGGCCATACCAGGCATTAATATGTATGGACATGGCATGGAATGCTTCTGCACCAGATGCAATTGAGAGTAGCCAGCAACTAAGCATTAATAATCCCAGACTTAGAAATACGCCCGTTGCCCTGTGAGCAATGGAAAGCAACATGGTGAGTTGCCATTTATATACCGTCAGGTGTGGTGATAACGGACCTTTTACAGCTGCCATTTATAATACTCCTTATGCAAATACTGAAACATTTACATTAATG
>CAUZRI010000066.1:0-8194 GCA_963582285.1 Gammaproteobacteria bacterium
AGCCAGGTTTGGTATTGTTGTGTTTGATCGATTTGCCTTCCCTATTACCCAGATGACAAATAATTTTGAGTATTTGAATGAGGTGATTGATGAAGCCATACATATCGGTATGACATTTGAGGCAACCAAAACAGAATTGGCAAATGCTCTGCGTGTGATTGCCGAAAAAAAGACGAAACTACCAGATATATATGGCAATGTTAAAAAATTAATTCTTATCAGTGATGGATTCGTCAGTGGTGACTATAGGCGTAGATTTTCCGAACCGTTATCACTATTGCGAAATGTGGGTATGGAAGTAATGGTGGTTGGGATTGGCAACCCAGGTGATACTCCGATAATGAGCACCGATCGAAATCAATGCGTTAATGAAAATATAGAAATGGACGGGGAGGTAGTATTGATTCAAATGCGGGATGATGTTCTAAAATTTATCGCCGCTGAGACTAAGGGTCAGTTTTTTGCAGAGACCGATACAGAAGGTCTGATTCAACAGTTAAGGTCAGGTTTGGATATTGTTGATGAAGATAATGGCAGTAGCATTGCCAGGCATCGTAACGATATCAGCTCAATATTTTTAATAATGGCATCGTTGTCGTTGTTTGGGTTAATCGCCCTGGGCGCTAATCTTAGGCAAAAATATAAAGATAATAAATAGGGGTAGATTCACACTACTAGGAAATCAACTTATAATTTAACGGTAAACCTTCCTCGCTCTTTGGGATGCAGGCTACATTGGTAAGGAAACACACCAAAACTGTGAATTTCCAGTCCCCATCTTTCTTCAGCTTTGATCACAGGGGATGTATAGGCAAAATCCATCTTATTTTCCATATCGGGGACAAAAACCAGTCGGTGGTTTGTATCATCCTTGTTTTCAAAAATTATTGGTTGATAGACACTTACCAGGACATCAGCTTCATGCATTTTATTACTTTCGATGCTGATTTCGACGATGTCCGTGAAGAACTGCTTTTTCTGGTACATGATCCAACTGAATATACCCAGGTCCATAATAGGGTCACCATCAGTAGCATTGACATGGATGCTGCTTGATAAAGTTGCAGAGATGAACACTACTGCGAGTAGGTTAATAATTTTATTTTTATGTCTCATTGAAAACCTCGTAGTCCAGGTCAATCTCCTCTAATATATTTACTCTAAATCCAGTAACTTAATTAATACTTCCAGTCTATCATCACCATATGGTCGTTACTACTTGTAGCTAGAAAATCTTGTATTACTGTAAGATATGATAATTATGAATGAGACTTTTAAAAAATTAACCTACCTATTCCTTTTAATTGGACTATTAACAATCCAGCAGGTTCACGCCATCGATGGTGATTATTCAAATCCTTATGCAAGCAGTCCTGGTGACGCTCAGGGAGATATGCCGACGGTATGGAACGGCAAAACAGGTTATGGTGGTAAAAATAAGGAGCTTCCAGTAATGACGTTGGTGGGAGGTGTTTTTCTGTTATTGGGAATGGGTACATGTGGGTATCGTTTTATACGACAACGGAGGCAATAAATTTACCTTAACAGGCGGCCGATATTGCAGCTTTATTTTTAGGATAAATATTGTTTATTTTGCATACTTTATAACACAGTCTTGATTAAATGAACTGGCAGATTTACAGCATACATTTTCAACTTGTTTTTGGTGACCCATAAGAAATATTATTGATATTTACATGATAATTAATGCCATCGAGTTAATCGGCCTGCTCTTATTAATAGGCGGACCACTTTATTTTATCCTTGTGTGCCAGCCAGACGACGATACCGCCCTGGTTGAATTGCTTCATCGTCACATTGGTCGATTAGCTGTTTTATCAGGGGGCCTATATCTATTATTTCTCTTGATTTCAAAAACCACAGTTTACCTTGATTCGCATCAACTAAACTTATCCATAGAATTTCTTAATTTAATTTTCGTTCCGGTTTTTGTTTATTGTTTTATTAAACTAATCGATTTACGCAAGCCTTATTATTATGGTTGTGTGATTGTGCCTGGATTAGCAGTTTTGATCATTCATTCCTTCACTTCACATGCTGCTGCGCAAACTGGTCTTTTCCTCTTTTTAAGTAATATCATCCACCTGATTACAGCAGCAGTCTGGGGTGGAGGACTCATAATATTTGCATACCTGCTTTGGAAAGTTCTTAAGCATAATGAGGACAATTACTTACCTGCATTAAGTCGGTTGGCAATACGCTTTTCAATTCTGGCGATAACATCGTTCTTTATTATACTAGTTAGTGGTGCAATCCTGACAGTTAGCAATGTTCATAGTATGGCAGCTATTGATGGAACAGTTTATGGCACTGCTCTAAAAACTAAAATTGTATTAGTAATATTACTGTTGCTAATGTTCATGTTTGACATACTCAAAACCCGTACAGGGTTTAAAAAATTGTTAGAATTGAACACAGAACAGATTGTTAATTTGTATGGTCAGTTCAGGATGCTGGTTACGTTTATGTCGCTGACAATTTTTTCTGTAATTGTAGCTACGGGGGTAATGACTACATTTTTACCACCCGATACTGCCCCCTTTCTAACGCCACAGACCTGGGCTTTTAACGCAGGGGAGCATCCTGTTTCGATAGAAATGCAGCCGGTGGCGGGTAGTTCAAACGATATTCGTTTTGAGTTGTTTGTGCCCGATGAAACATTGCAACCACCAGGAATGACAGTCAATTTTAATTTATATATCCCAGGAACGTCTGTTGGCGTCATGAAAGCTGAGGCCATACAAGTGAGTCAAAACAGTTACCAGGGTGAGGCCACATTTCCCATGCCAGGAAGCTGGCGATTAGAATTGGAATTAAATAAACAGGGCGGTGATTTAATAACCGGGTCTTATAATTTTGAAATACCATCTCTGCCACTGGTTAAGGATCTGAGAACCTACCTTAGTTCTTCATCAATTATCTATAATTCTTCCAACAAAATTACCTTTTTTGTGGGTGTGTTCTTGATAATAATCTATGGCTGGATGACAAGGCGTAGCCAGACAGGGCAGTTTCCTGCATGGACCTCGATAGCCGGACTGGTGGGAATATTGATAGGATTATATCTTGTAATGTCTGTTACATTGGTCAAAACTTATCCCTCGACCTATTGGAACAACCCACAACCTTATACCTCAATGTCTGTCATTGCAGGAGAGGTCAGCTATATGGAATATTGCGCAGATTGTCATGGTCAGGCAGGTCGAGGTGATGGTACCTGGGCTATAGAAAATCGTGGTTTTATTCCATCCTTGTTTTCACCACATATGGATATACATACCGATGGAGAGATCTACTGGTGGATTACATACGGCATTCCATCGCTAGCAATGCCACCACTCGAACAGGAATTATCAGTGGAAAAACGTTGGCAGATAATTAACTACATTCGGAGTTTGCGACACGGAATTCCACCATAATCAATATACGAATATAAATTCAAATTTATTTCAATATTGTTCAATCATACATCGGTTATTCTTACTGTTTTACAATATTGTAAATCAAGGAAAAAAAGTGAAGCCGTATTCTTATAAACTAATACCCGTAGTCAACAATATTGTTATCTATGCGATTCTTGTTGTGTTATATACCGAGACAGGTTTTGCGCAAGTGGCCGATACATCATCAGAGTTATCAAAGGGCCTGATTGTTGATTATACGGCAAGTTATTTTTCCAGATATAAACCTGAAACGGCGCTGGATATGGTGCAACAGTTACCAGGGTTCCAGGTTGATAATGGTGATCTGTCCAGAGGGTTTACTGACACAATAGGTAACATCCTCATCAACGACAATTACCCAAGCGCAAAACAGGATAGACCCACAGCTACATTAGACAGAATTCCTGCTTCCCAGGTTGAACGAATTGAGTTAATCAGGGGGCAGGTCAGAGGAATCGATCTACAGGGACACCCTGTCGTTGCAAACATAATTTTTAAGATAAATGAACAGGCTGCCATACGTTGGGAGGCATTTTATGAAGAAAACAATCAGGGTCCTGACAGACCTGGGGTAAACATGTCATTGGCAAACAACTGGGAAAGTGTTGAATATCTTGTGGGATTCAGGGTTCAACGGGAAGCCAGTGGTGAGAGAGGACCTGAGAATGTTGTTGATGCAGATGGAACCCTTACAGAGATTCGTGATGATGGCCGGGACATGACGGGGATGAGGTTCGCTGGAAATCTGAATGCTTCAACACAGTTGGGACAAACGCTGGCGCAACTCAACACAAATTTTTTATATAAGACTAATAATTCATTATTTATATCTAATCGTTCCCCTCAATCGGCTGGAGGTAATTTCAGAAATAATATTGTTGATGAACAAGAGGCGCAAAAATATATTGAAGTAGGTTTTGATGCAGAACGTACACTAAACAGTAATATTCTCGCTAAGGCAATCTTGCTCTTCTTTTACCAGGAAATTCCACTGCTGGCGAAAAGACGTGTTGTTGAGGCAGCCAATAATCTAAACACTTTGAGAATCGCGGATAGCAATCCGAAATCAATGGAAAATATTGCAAGGTTAGAGTTCGAATGGACTGGCGTTGCCGACCATTCAGTCAGGATAAATTTGGAAGGGACGTTTAACTCTCTGGAAAATTCATTATTTCAGACATTAGATACTGGAACAGGTCCAGTTGATATTGATGTGCCCGGAGCGAATGCCCGGGTTGAAGAAATCAGGGGGGATTTTCTGCTGAAGGATATCTGGACGCTTGGCATATTTGAACTTGATTATGGTATTGGTGCAGAAGTATCAACAATAAAACAAACCGGTGATGCGAATGAGGAGCGATCTTTTTTCTTTCTTAAACCGGGAATGGTATTAAGCTACTCTCCTGAACAGAGTAACCAGACCAGGGTCCATATCTTCAGGGAAGTTTCACAACTCAACTTTAACGATTTTGTCAGTTCCGCAATCTTTGAGGATAATGATTTGGTATTAGGCAATCCTGATCTTAGACCGGAAACTACCTGGAAAATTGAAATGGACCATGAAAAGCAGTTTGCCATGGAAAGCGTTCTATCCGTTACCTTATTTCATCACTGGATTTCCAATGTTGAAGATTTATTGCCGTTGACAGATTTGTTTGAGGCACCTGGAAATATTGGTAGTGGCACACGTTGGGGTTTTGAGTTTGAAGGGACGTTACCTCTGCAATCGATGGGTATACCTGGTGCGAAGCTTGATATCAAAGCGCGTTGGCAAGATTCAAATGTAATTGATCCCGTCACCGGGATTGATCGCGTCCTAACCGCCAGAGGTGGTTTCGCAGGTCCGCCAGCTTTTAAGTTTAATAGTGAAAATGAGTTCGCGTATAACATCGCCTACAGACAGGATTTTGAAGAAGCAAGAATTGCCTGGGGGATTGATTTTTCCGATCATGCAGAAAGACCACGATTTAATGTCAATGAACTGGAGATTTACCATGAAGGTGAATTAATTAATGCATTTATAGAAACAACTCGTTTGTTTGGTATGAAGATACGGTTTCATATAAGAAATTTACTGGATTATAACGAAACCCGAAACCGGACGGTTTACACAGGTCGAAGGGGACTAAGCCCTGTGGATTTTATGTTACTGCGAAGCCGGTTACCAGGTAGACGTCTGACTTTGACACTAAGCGGCAGTTTCTAGATTTGTCTTTTTAAGCCAGGATTTCTTAAATCCTGACAGGATCATGGGAATTCATCTGTTGTTCTAAATTTTTCAATTTATTTTCACAATTCAGTAGTTATGGTTAATGTAGCGTAGTTCAGATCCTATCTGATCCAGTAACCAAGACAATACTTATAAATCACTTGATTATAAACGTGTTCGTGTGGTTTGGGTTAGGTCTTAAATGATACACTTGCCTCCTTTTTTATCGAGCAATACGCTTCTAAAGCGAATCCTGAATCGAAACCTCAGAATGGAGTCTGTATATATACAAAAATGAATCTGCATGAATCTAACTATAGGCCAGCTAGCAAGAATGCTCGGTTACCGCTTTGTCGACATATCTATGTTGTGGTAACGCTCATAGTGGGTTTGGGCGGTAACGTACTTGCACAACAATTAGAAAATAATCGAACAACAGCATCAGGCAATGCTGAGGAACAAATAGTAGATTATTCAGCAATATTTTTTAGTAAATATAAACCTAATACAGCCCTGGATATGGTCCAACAGATACCAGGATTTATTCTCGATGATATAAATAATAATCGAGGCTATGGAGCATCTGCCGGAAATATCCTAATTAATGGCAGAAGGCCTGGCTCAAAGGAGGATGCATTGTCCGCTATTCTGGGTCGCATCCCCGCAAGCCAGGTAGAACGAGTTGAATTGATACGGGGTCAGGTAAGAGGCGTTGATTTAAGAGGACATACCGTGGTTGCTAATGTCATCCTCCATGATAACTCTCCTGCAGGGGTGCGTTGGGAAGCTGGTGTGCGTAGAAACACCTTAGTTGATCGGTTGCTCTTCAGAGGAAATATATCAGTTTCCGATAACTGGAATGATATTGATTTCAATATGGGGTTAAACGGGGAACGAAGTTCCACAGGTGAAAATAGCCCAGAGGATGTTTTTAACGGTGCGAATATATTGACAGAAAAACGGTTTGATACGTCTGTTGAACGCGGCTATAAAACGAGCGCAAATATTAACGCCTCAACCTGGATTGGTGAAACGTTATTTCAGATAAACTCAAAACTTAGTATTGAAACTGAAAAAGAGCCAAAGAAATCCCGTCGTATCCCCCAGGTACCTGGCATACAAAGGCGAACGGAACTGTTCTTTGATAATCCTGAAAGTCATGAAATTGAATTAGGTGTCAATGCAGAAAGATTATTTAAAGAAGACCTGCTAGGTAAACTTATATTTCTATACAATTATAGTGATAGTACTAAAGGTTCAACACAAACGAGATTAAACGCTGCAGGCGATCAAACATTTTTCAGGGATGCAAATAGCAATCGTGATGACAATGAAGCCATAGCTCGCCTTGAGCTAAACTGGACCGGACTATCAGGACATGCAATACAGGCCAATATGGAAGGTGCGTTTAACTCCCTGGACAATTCATTGGCGCAAACGGAAGATGGGGGGCTCGGTCCGGTTGTAGTGAGTGTTCCTGGTGCCAATACCCGGGTCGAAGAGGTAAGAGGCGATTTTTTACTGCGAGACACCTGGTCACTGGGTGAATTTGAAATGGATTTTGGTCTGGGTGCTGAAGTCTCTACTATTTCACAAAGTGGTGATGCAACACTGGATCGAAATTTCTTCTTCCTGAAACCCCATAGTGTCCTTACTTATTCACCCGAACAGGATAAGCAATCTCGGGTTCGCATTGCGAGAGAGGTATCGCAATTAAATTTTAATGATTTTGTCAGCTCATCGATATTTCAGGATGATGACCTGGCCCTTGGGAATCCCGAGTTGAGCCCGGATACCACCTGGTTACTGGAGGCGAGTCATGAGCGGCGTTTTGGCCAGGAAAGTGTGATAAAAATGACGGTATTTCATCACTGGATCTCTAATGTTCAGGATCTATTGCCGATTACAGATACCTTTGAGGCCCCGGGAAATATTGGCGAGGGTCGGCGTTGGGGTTTAGTGTTGGAAAGCACCCTGCCTCTGGTGTGGCTGGGACTGTCGGGGGCAAAATTGAATATTAAGGGACGATGGCAGGATTCTACCGTGGTGGATCCCGTTACAGGAAACAACAGGGCATTATCCGGAAATAAGGGATTTGGTGGTAACCCCTATATCTCGTTTAACAGTGAAAACCGCTATGCGTTAATTTTTGATTATCGTCAGGATTTTGAAGTGGCCAAGGTAGCATGGGGAATGAATATAGGTATGCGTGACGAAAGGACTTTATATAATGTAAATGAACTGGATGTTTATGATGAAGGCATAGCACTCAATTCATTTATTGAGACTACCCGCTGGTTTGGTCTTAAGTTACGGCTTATAGGTGAGAATTTGACAGATTTATCCCAGGTGAGGAATCGTATTACCTACACAGAAAAACGGGATTTATCAGCGATTGGTTCCAGAGAACTATCAAAAGAATTTGAGGGTGTCCGAATAACATTTGCTATGAGTGGGAGTTTTTAGTGAGTAAAAATATATTACATAAAATATATCTGGTTTTATTACTTGGTTTATTTAC
>CAUZRI010000067.1:0-8191 GCA_963582285.1 Gammaproteobacteria bacterium
CGTCCCAGAAGAGGCAGTCGATGCGTTGGTAGAATTTATGAAAAAATTTGAGGCACGACACGGTTAAAATTAATGCCTCGAATTATAGTCGATGAATATTTGATTAGTTTAGCAAGCGATGTGTTCGTTCAGAATAGAAATTCCAAAAAATGAGTCGTCTGCAAGATGTATGAACCAGAAACATACTAACTTCGTTGTTATAACAGAATGTCTAATTTATAATCTTCATCTTGAAATTTCTTAAAACAGAATACAATTTATCCCTATTTGGAGAACAAAATGGCTTCTGCACCACATAACCCGCCCTTTCGCGCTGAATTAATCGGTTCCCTTATACGGCCTCAGGCAATTAAGGACGCGCGGCGCGCAAATGATGAAGGTAAGTTAACCAGTATTGAACTCCGGCAACGCGAAGACGAACAAATTCAAAAATTAGTAGCGTTACAAGAAGACCTTGGATTTGGGGTTGTAACAGATGGTGAGCAACGACGAAATACTTATTCCGACAGCTTTACCACACATGGCATTACCGGTCTTCAGGAGGGAGAAGATGTCCGTGGCTCCTGGACTTACACAAACGAAAGCGGAGATACTGTCGGCCAACGTACGCCAAAAATAGTAGACAAGATACGTTGGGCGGGTCCAACCAATGTGGCTAATTTTGAATTTCTGGCAACCTGCACCAAGCGCGCTTTACCAAAGGTCACTCTACCGGGTCCTGCTTACATTCACTATCGCGCAGGTCGGGACAATATCTCAAAAGATGTCTACCCCAATCTAGACGACTTCTGGAGCGACCTGGTTGAGGCCTATCGGCAGGAAATTAATGCTCTGGCTGTAGCCGGTTGTCGCTATATCCAGCTCGATGAAACCTCCATCGCAAAGTTGGGTGACCCAACAATCCGTAACAGCTTGGCTGAACGTGGTGACGACTGGCAAGACTTACTGGAAATCTATACTGATGCAGTGAATGCCGTAGCAGATAGCGTGCCCACAGATATGACAGTGGGTATACATTTATGTCGCGGCAATAAGGCGGGGCATTGGCAGGCAGATGGAGGATATGACGCAGTAGCAGAGAAACTTTTTCGCAAGTTACGCCTTAATTTCTATTTCCTGGAGTACGATAGTCCACGTGCAGGTTCATTCGAACCGCTAAGCGCGCTTCCCGATGATAAAACTGTTGTTATTGGTGCCATGACAACAAAATCACCGGACCTTGAATCCGTAGACTTTTTAAAATCCCGAATTATAGAGGCAGCCAAGATCGTTGACCTCGACCGACTTTGCATTTCACCACAATGTGGATTCTCTAGCTCTGTAGAAGGTGTCATGAACGAAGAACAAGAACATGCCAAGCTATCACGATTAATTGAAGTCGCTAATGATATCTGGGGTAGTGCATAACAGAACTTCTTGCCATTACATCAAAACAAAGATTCATCTGATGAATGACCGGCTAAATTCCAAAATATACTTCGACGCCTCATAGCTGCTTCAGTGATATCACTAACACCGTACTATCGAATATATTTCTCAGTTATTACAAATTTCACCTCTTGTCTTCGCTCTTCTGTTAGTTCTATAAGGAGTGAATCGACCAGTAGTGCCTGTTCTTCTGCCGGCAGATAATTTTTATAGAGATTTATAACAAACAAAGAAACGTGCAGATTTGCAAGTTAGAATTGTAATCACGATAAATTAATTATCTTACATAAATCTCAATTACGACGTAGAAAACACAGCATGATATGCAAAAATGTTGATCTTGTATCTGGGGAAGTGATTTAACTGAAAATTAACCACATAGTCAAATTTCTAATTCACAGTCAGATATTAAAAGAAATCTGATAAAGTAGCAGATAACATCAACTATTAATTGCAGAATAAAAATACAAATAGCTGAGATCGATTACATAATGACCAATTATAACGAAATATATCAGCAATCCATATCCGACCCTGAAGCTTTCTGGACAAATGCTGCGAAAGGAATTCATTGGTACAATAAATGGAACAAGGTCATTGATATGCAGGCTACACCTGTACCACGTTGGTTTCCCGGTGCAGAGATAAATACCTGTTACAACGCAGTGGATCGTCATGTCGAATCGGGACGTGGAGAACAAACCGCAATTATTTATGACTCACCCGTTACCGGGCAAATACAAAATATCTCCTATTATGATTTACACCAACAGGTTAGTAAATTTGCTGGCGTATTAATAAAACATGGCGCGAAAAAAGGCGATCGGGTCATCATCTATATGCCCATGATCCCTGAGGCTGCCATAGCAATGTTAGCCTGCGCACGTATCGGTGCCATCCACTCCGTTGTGTTTGGTGGATTTGCTGCGAATGAGTTGGCCGCACGTATCGATGATGCAAAACCGGCTATTATAATTTCAGCCGCTTGTGGACTGGAATCTGGACGTGTTGTTGAATATAAACCATTAATTGATGAAGCAATAAACAGCGCTACCCATAAAATTACGACCTGTATACTCAAGGCCAGACCACAGGTTGAACCTATTATGGTTGAAGGCCGCGATTTTGATTGGGAAAATGAAGTCAGTGATGCTGACCATAGTGATTGTATCCCTGTATTAGCAACAGATCCCCTGTACATCCTCTATACCTCGGGCACCACGGGCCAGCCAAAAGGAATTATTCGTGACAATGGTGGGCATGCGGTTGCCATGCACTGGAGCATGAAAAATATCTATAACGTCAATGAGGGCGATGTCTATTGGGCTGCATCGGATGTGGGTTGGGTAGTTGGTCACAGTTATATAGTGTATGCACCACTAATTAAAGGATGTACCACAGTCCTGTATGAAGGTAAACCAGTCGGTACGCCTGATCCTGGGACATTCTGGCGTGTCATTAATGAACATAAAGTAAAAGTACTGTTCACCGCACCAACTGCTATTCGCGCAATTAGAAAAGAAGACCCCAATGGTGAATTTATAAAAAACTATGATCTTTCCAGCCTGGAAACATTATTTGTAGCAGGTGAGCGATGCGATCCTGATACATTATTATGGGCACGTAAAAAATTACAAATACCCGTTGTTGACCACTGGTGGCAAACTGAGACAGGTTGGGCTATTGCTGCCACGCCCATGGGCATTGAAAAAAAGGAAATAAAACCCGGATCATCGGCGGTTGCCATGCCCGGCTATGATGTGCGGATATTTTCAGAACAAGGTGAAGAAATAGCACCAGGTCAAATGGGCAACATTGTCATTAAACTGCCTATGCCCCCATCATGTTTACCCAGTCTCTGGGGAAATGACCAACGGTTTATCGATACCTACCTATCTAAATTTGAAGGATATTACCTTTCCGGAGATGCTGGTTACAAAGACGATGACGGTTATCTTTGGATCATGAGCCGTATTGATGATGTGATTAATGTTGCCGGCCATCGTTTATCTACCGGTGCGATTGAAGAAGTCTTATCTGGTCATCAAGCGGTGGCTGAATGTGCTGTATTCGGTGTGGGTGATTCCTTAAAGGGTCAACTTCCTTTGGGACTGATCGTACTAAAGGCAGGCATTGATCGTAAGGAAGAAGAAATTATTGAGGAATTGGTCCAACGTGTACGTGATCATATCGGTCCAGTCGCTGCCTTTAAAATGGCAAAGGTAGTGCAACGCTTACCCAAAACCCGATCCGGAAAAATATTGCGTAGTACCATGGCGAGTATAGCGGACGGTACCAATTGGAAAATGCCTGCTACGATCGATGACCCTGATGTTCTAAATTTAATTAAAGAAGCACTTTTAACATTGGGATATGCAAAACCCTGAATTGAACTGGATTTTTATTACAACTTTAAACTTTCCAACATTCGCGTAACAGAAAGAATCTGTCAATTTAACAATACCTGGTAGTCACCTGATAGATTCTTGACATCCTGGGACAACTGGAGGCAACATTGGGACTTTATTACGCCACAAAGGTGTCGTAACTGATCATCAAGACTTAGGAGTTGAATCTATGTTCAGATTCAGTTTACTTTTGCTATTAACGGGTAGTTTTTTGATTTTTGTTTCACTCAACCTCCAGTCGCAAACCGTACAAACTACTAACCATCCACAACAGTTTAATTTTGAGATCGGCTACGAACAAATAGAACCGGTTAACGGTAAAGGCGGATCCGGACTTAGTGGTCCTTATTCACCGGTACGCGGTTGGCCAGAGACATTAGATGGAGGTAGATTCTTAAGCGACGTTCCTTCAGTGCATATTGCATCACCAGACCGGATCATTGTCGGTGCTCGTCGGACCAAGGACCCCTGGCCAATTCCGTATACCTGGGATGCACGAAGCATATATAAATATTTAGCTGATGACCGTACGGGGATCTACCGCAGACCTAAATCATCCCACAAAATTACCGTTTACAATGGTAATGGAAAAATGATTGAGTACTGGGACCAATGGGATGAAATGTTTGAATCTATTCAATTCATACGCACTAGCCCGTACGATCCTGAGGGTCATGTCTATGTTACCGGGCGAGGGAAAGTCACGAAGTTTTCCCGTGATGGAAAACTTCTGATATATGTCATCGAACCCAAAGACGTACCGACAACAACTTCCCAAGCAACATTTTTTCCCGAGGGCATGACCTTCCTCGAGGACGGAGGATTCTGGACTGTCTCTTCCGAGCGAGTTATCCGCTTTTCAAAAGAGGGCAAATACCTGAGTGAATTTGGCAAACGAGGGAATGGGCCCGGTGAACTAAATGGGGCTCACGATATTTTCTTCGATAAAATAGGCGGACGTATGTATGTTGCGGATCGAAACAACCATCGCATCCAGGTTTTTGATGAGAAAGGTAACTACCTGGATCAATGGCCCAACATTGTCGCACCTGCCGAGGTGAGGATGACCGAAGATAGAAAATTTCTTTGGGTCGCAGATATCTTTACGGCGAAGTTTCTAAAATTCGATCTTGAGGGTAGGCTACAAACCAGCTGGGGGACATGGGGCTTTGGCCCGGGAGCAATTACCGGTGGCATTCATGATTTCACAACTGATAATGAAGGAAATCTATATATCGCTGATCACAGCAATGTCATCCAAAAATTTCGTCCCAGGGAAGATGGAGAACCGGAACAGTTATTAGGTAGGTTGCTACCATATTGACCTGCCCTGGTATGTTTAATTTCAGTACCAGTTATTAATTGTCTGCCCTTTAGACCGATCATAAACGAACTGGGTTCCGGACAAGTCCTCCGGACTTTCCGGAATGACGGATTAGTGTTTTCGTCATTCCCATGCCATCGACATGAATGACGGAAAGATTGGATATACTGCAACAGATCCAATAATTGCCAGTATAAAAACACTTTACTACTCCGGAAACATCTCTCTTTCCAGAAAATCACCTACAAACTGAACTACCTCAGGTTTAAAATAACGAATATGGTGTGTTTGCCCATCACCGGGGTAGATCATTAGATCGCTATTCTTTAAGGCCCGATGTGCTTGCAGGGTACGTTCCATTGCCCGGTGTTCAGTTGCAATGAGTAGCACCGGGGTATCCAGGATTGGAAAGATCTTAGCCAGGTCATCATCAAAATAAACTGACATCAGCACCATGGCTTTTATGCGATCCGGATTAACCGCCGCGGCCAAACTCGCATTTCTTGTACCTCGGGCGCCACCCATAAGCCCAATATTATTTGGATCGATACCTTCTTGCGCCACAAGAAAGTCTATGCCAGCTAATACATCCAGATAGTAAGGACTCTCTGTGGGATCTTCAGCCCAAAGTTTTGCAATTTCTGGATCTTCCACCGTCTTACCCATCATACTTTGCCCGCGACCACGCTGTTCGACACTGACCACCGCAATTCCTCGTCTGGCCATCTCCTCTTCAAATCTATAGTAGGAATAACGATTTGACCGACCGCCGGGTGCAATAACAATACCCGGCACCAGTTTGCCATCTTTTCCTAGTTCATCGGGATAACGGAAATTTCCATGTATGGTAAATCCATCCTCAGTCGTCACCGTTATTTCTTTGTTACGTCCCAGGTTTTTAACCGTTGTCCCCAACCATCCAATGAGATGATCCATTCTGGATTCACCCGGTGCAGATTCGTTATCCAATAATTCAAAAAATAGAATATTGTAACCACGCTCTGCAGCGTATGGCGTCACCAGCTCGCTATTGTGATTTTTTGAGTTTACATAGATATCGACCATCTCCTTTAATATAGGCTTATCTACAATACTCGCCCCGGTAAAAACAGGAATGTCACTCTCAGCAAGAAAATCTTTTGATTCCTGGCTAATATTCGTACCACCAAGAATAACCAGCGCACGAGTTGGAATATCTACCTTCTGTATGGCACGAATGGCATGTTCGGCACTGTATTGCAGGGCAACAATACCAAGCCGAAAACCATCTACCCCGGGATAGTCGGCTAAAAATTCCATGCCAGCTTTAATATCCAAGTAAGTATGCTCTACGGTATTCGCTGCAAAGTCATGTCGCTCATACTCAACAGGCTGACCTTTTCCCATACTTAGACCTCTGCCGCGCAAGTCTATGTTCAATGTGGCAATGCCCGCGGGTGGTAGTGTCTGTGCCAGACCAGGGTCATCACCGATACCGACAAATTCGTTTCTGTCATGTTCCTTCTCATGCAACAACAACATAGCAGGGTATTCATCATTCTTGTTTGCACCTGGCGGTAATCTCAAGGTGCCACTAATAGTCCAACCGTCTTCGGTTTCATATTTTATTTCTTTGATTATGTAGTGCTCTGCACTAAAGGCAGATTGGGAAATGAAAACAACAAAACCGAGAATCAATGAGAACTTATAACGTCGAATAGACATGAAACACCCCCGCCAAGATATAATGTAAATGCGTAGATAATAACAAATATATGTAGGGTCAAGACGTCTGATTATTGCACTACATAATAAATGCAGTAAAACTGACACTTCACCTTAATTTATTGAGCAAAAACAACGATGTTCAACCGTTATTACACATAATCAAAAGAAACTTTTGATTATCTATACAGCAATGCAACCAAGGCTTGAAAGAAGTTGAGTAATCATCTCATTCAAGTGAAAGGAGGAAACTAATCTACTCAAATGTGTCAAATATACTGACCCCATTCTAATTAATTACTTAAATAGGATAGACTAGCGGGATTCATAAGTTTAATTTTAACAATCGATTCGGTCGCGTATGCAATTTGCGGTATTTATAGGGTTTCTACATTGATTCGGTTCAATATTATCTCAATTAGGCGCTGGGCAGGTCTCTCCCTGGCACTTTTCGTTTTAAATTTTGCGCTGACGTTTCACAATGTCTGGCCAACATTAGCGATCACCACGCGTCATGAATTTTCCGTTGAGATTGCGGTTCTTATTTTAGTTTTGGCGTTGTATTCACGATTTATCCGTCCTCTATCGACCCGCATCTTGACTGTGACAGCCTTGCTACTGACTGCCATGACCATTGCACGTTATATCGAAGTTACGGCCCCTGCTCTTTTTGGTCGACGTATCAATCTCTACTGGGACGCAAAATACATACCGCATGTCACCGAAATGCTGGTTGAGGTTGCGAATCCGTTAATGGTAACACTGATAATTACAGGTGGTTTACTCGCTCTAGCTGGAATATTTACCTCACTTCGCTTAGCGCTTAAACGAATATCCACGGGTCTAGCAAACACAGTGGAACAGCGCGTCGTCGCTACAACTATGGGGCTAATGATAATAATATTCGCAGCAGGATACTCGGGTTTACCATTACAACGAGTCATCATGTTTTCAATACCCATTACCAAAACCTATTGGCAACAGGCAGAATTCATCGCCACAGTAATTGCAGATGAAGCTAACGATGTGTTGCCAGACACAGAACCCTTAGGTAATTTCGAGCTACCGCGCTTGGGTAATGCAGATGTCTTAGTGCAATTTATTGAATCCTATGGTGCGGTGGCTTTTGACTCGCCAATCGTTTCCGAGATAATCGCAGCCAGTCATGAACAATTTGCAAATACTATTAAGAACACTGATCGTCGCGTGGTTTCCGCCTTTATCCAATCACCCACTTTTGGTGGTAATTCGTGGCTTGCTCATTCCAGCTTCATGACAGGTCTTGATATCAAACACTTGTCTACCTACGATCTATTGTTAACCCAGG
>CAUZRI010000068.1:0-8102 GCA_963582285.1 Gammaproteobacteria bacterium
GCATAATCTTGAAAACGATTATCTCGCGATTGAAGTTCATCGTCCGGGGGTAGGATCTTTAATACGTAATGCAGCTGCAAATAATCTTGGCAATATTCGCGTAATTAATCACGATGTGATGGATGTATTACAACACCAGCTTATGGATAATTCACTGGATCAAGTCTACATCTTCTTTTCTGATCCCTGGCCAAAAAAACGCCATCATAAACGCAGATTGGTTAGTCATGAATTTTTATCACTACTCATACCAAAACTAAAATTAAATGCCCGTATTTTTCTCGCAACAGATTGGGAAGACCTGGCGAATCATATGCTAGCGGTATGCGACCAATATCCCGGACTGATAAACATTGCTGGCAAAAACAATTTCACCCCGAGGCCACAATGGCGACCCCCGACAAAGTTTGAACAGCGCGGCAAGAAACTTGATCATGACATATGGAATCTTTGCTACTGCCCAGCATAGTAAAATGAATATTAATTGACTGGATTCCGGGTCAAGCCCGGAATGACGTCGGTTAAGTATTTACTGATTTTACCTTTATACCTCATACCTAACTTTTTTTAGTCCTGTTTTATCCTGAATAATTCCTGTTAATCTTGTCCAAATATCTATTTCTTATCACGACCAATCAAATCCATAATCAACTCAAATGACGTCGGTTAAATATTTACCGATCTTACCTTCACACCTTACTTTTATATCCTGTTAATCCTGTCCAATCTTTTATTTCACATCCTGACTAATAAGATCCATAAACGACTCAATCGCTGGAAAGTCATCTTGCTGTTGATTCGGTTTAGTACTATCGGGTTTGGCGATTGATAACAAATGTCGAATACCGTATTTTTGCGCAGAGTGCAGCACACTAATATTGTCATCTATAAATAATGTCCGGGACGGATCAAATGAATACTGCAATTGAAATGCCTCCCAGAACTGCACGTCTTCCTTGGGAAACCCAAAATCGTGAGAACAAAAAATATCATCAAAATAGTCACCTAACTTGGTGCAATTGAACTTCATGGCGATTAGACCCTGGTGAGCATTTGTCACCAGGGCTATCTGTTTACCGCTATCGAGAAGAAACTGCAGAAATGCTAGGACTGCTGGTCTTTCCTTAATCATATGGCCAAGGTCCGCCTTCAAAGTGAGAATATCCATTCCAAGGTGGTCTGACCAATGGTCCAGATCATACCAGGCCAATGTTCCCGCCCATTTGTAAAATCCCGGCATTAATGCCTTCTTAGCGGTATCGATATCCAGGTTATTCAACTCCCCCCACTTCTGTGGCAAGTATTCCTTCCAGAAATAATTATCAAAATGTAAATCCAGCAAGGTTCCGTCCATATCCAACAGGACGGTATCAATTTCTTTCCATATAATCATACTAATCAGACCATCGTATTACGGGGTATTTTTCAGATGAAGTATAAAGGATTATCCGACTACCCGCCGGAACAACTACTTGATCCGGTATTGGATATCTCAAGGCGAGCATCACAAGCTATCCTGGAGGCTTATAATTCTGATTTTGGTGTAGAAAAAAAAGACGATAACTCCCCACTGACCGCAGCCGACATGGCCTCGCACACAACGATCTGCAATGCACTTAACGAACTAACCCCGGATATCCCCATTCTTTCAGAGGAATCCGTCAGCATCCCATATGCTGAGCGTAAGCAATGGGAATTATACTGGCTGGTAGATCCACTAGACGGCACCAAAGAATTTGTTAAACGCAACGGCGAGTTCACGGTAAACATTGCCTTGATCTATCAACATCAACCTGTATTGGGGGTTGTCTATATACCAGTGACCGATGTCGGTTATTACGCCAGCCAAAACAACGGCGCCTTTAAAATTATCCCCGGCAACACAAAATCTGAAATAAATACACGAAACACTACAGCAGAGAATATCACCGTCGCCGGCAGTCGTTCTCACGCCAATGAACTTCAAAAACGTTTCTTCCAAACACTGGGACCCAACACCGATATAATAAATCGCGGCAGCTCATTAAAATTCTGCCTCATTGCAGAAGGAAGTATTGATCTTTATCCCCGGTTTGGTCCCACGTCAGAATGGGACACCGCCGCCGCACATTGTGTCGTAAGAGAAGCCGGTGGTGATGTTACCGATATGCAGTTCAATTCACTTACCTATAATACAAAGGACTCCATTCTCAATCCACACTTCCTGGTCATTGGTGATCCAGATTTTGACTGGGCACCTTATCTTGAAAGCGCAAAAAATAATGGACAGGAGCTGAAGAATGTCTGATATAAAATCCTATGCCGTGTGGGACAAAACGACCCGAATCTTTCACTGGATCAATGCGATCTGTGTCACCTTATTACTTTGCATAGGCACGATAATATTGAATGCGAATACCCTGGGTGCATCTGATGATGGAAAGGTGCTTTTAAAAACTATCCATGTATTTGTTGGATATGTCCTGGCAATTAATTTATTCTGGCGATTGATCTGGGCCTTCATGGGTAACAAGCATGCACGCTGGGGTTCAATGCTACCTATGGGCAAGGGATATATTGCTTCACTACGCGAATATGTAACTGAATTTTTGAATGGCCATCCAAAAAAATACCTGGGACATAATCCTGCGGGAAGAATAGGGGTGACTTTGTTACTGATATTATTAATAACCCAGGCTACAACGGGTCTTGTGTTAGCGGGTACGGATATCTTTTTTCCGCCTTTTGGTGGTTGGATCCAGGAATGGATCGCAGCGCCGGGTGTCGACCCGTCATCTATTGTTCCAAATGCCCGGGAATTATATGATGAGGTTGCATACGAAGAAATGCGTGCGTTTCGTGCACCGTTTATTCAGGTGCATGTAACCAATTACTATATAATTGCGGTGGTTGCATTGATACACATCGTTTCCGTCATCGCTACCGAGATACGTGAAGGTGGCGGACTAATCTCTGCTATGTTTACTGGTAAAAAAGTCATTAGTGGCACACCAGCTGATATAGACAGTGATACAGAACAGGACGAATGACTGCTTTTATTTTGACAAGTTTTCCCTAAATGCATAGGCCTGGAAATCTGATCTGAAATGAACACCCGGCTTGTTTTCAAATCAAGTTGCCGTCATTAACAATAGTTTCTTCTCGAAACTTGCCTTTTTAAGAATAATTAGCTTATATTTGAATCACGCATGAATATAATATTCACGGCAGGGATGATTTTCATTTACCTAATTTAATCTACGTACCCCGGGGGAAGTAATATGTCTCGTTCAATTCTAATTCTGATGTCTATCCTAATAACTAACGTCAGTCTTAACAGCTATGCCCAATCTGTTGCCCCGTTTAAACTCGGGTCATTTGAAAATAATGACCGAAATTTTGTGGGTATAGTGTTAGATGATAATACTGTTATCGATATTGCCTCTGCCAACACCCTCATGCCCAGTGATGAGTTCGTTGCACCTCCCATGGATATGAAAGATCTTATTAGTCGATATGAAAGTGGCTTACGCGACAGAATAATCCAGATTATAAATAATGTTACCGCTATGTCAGGCAATGACCCAGTGTATGTGCATAATGTCAGTAACCTGAAAATTCTTCCGCCGATCATGTATCCAAAAACCATGATGAACACCGCTTTAAATTACACCGAACATGCATTGGAAATGGAAGATGTACGCGATGATGGAGTCGACGGCAGTGCCCAACCCGGTATAGCCGCCGCCGGTAACGGTAGACCCGGAGGCATCTGGGAGCCCGAGACAAGTGACCGTCGTTGGAACCCGTATATGTTCATCAAATTACCCTCTGCCATTATTGCCCACGGTGAGGCAATACAAGTACCAAAGAATCGAACGCATATAGATTGGGAATGTGAACTGGGTGTGGTCATAGGTAAAACGGCCAAGGCTGTATCCCCTGCCCAGGCCCCAGATTATATTTTCGGTTATACCCTAGAACTTGATGTATCAGACCGTGAAGGTCGTGGCGACAGCCGTTATGGATCAGACTGGTTAATTGGTAAGTCTCGCGATACCTTTGCGCCCATGGGACCGTTTATCACACCCAAGGAATTTGTTAGTGACCCTACTAACCTGGAAATAACTTTTCTACTAAATGGCGATGTGATGCAAGAATCCAATACCAACCTGATGATTCATAATGTTTTCGAACAAGTGGTTTATGCATCGAACATTTCTACCCTGATAGTTGGCGATGTTCTAGCAACGGGTACACCCTCTGGCGTTGGGTCTGCACGTAACCCTCCCATTTTTCTGAAAGCAGGTGACACGACATCTTGCACCTATGAGGGAATGGGCACGCTGGAAAATTCAGTGGTAGGGTCAAATTAATAACGATGAAAAAACTTTTTACGTTTAGTTTTTTATTTCTGTTCTGCACGCTTGCATGGGCAGCAGAAAATAATAAGGATATTATTGTTTATAAATCCCCTTTGTGCGGCTGTTGTTCAAAATGGGTTGCACACCTAAGAGATAATAACTTCACTGTGACCGAGGTTAATGTCGATGACGTTACACCGTATAAAGAAAAATATAGTGTGCCTGCCAGAATAGGCTCTTGTCACACCGCCGTAATAGATGGCTATGTCATAGAAGGCCATGTACCTGCAACCGATATTCTTAGCTTGCTAAATAAACGACCCGCTGTTTTAGGGTTGACAGTACCGGGGATGCCGCTGGGTTCCCCGGGCATGGAGGTCGGAGACAGGTTCCAACCTTATGATGTGCTACTAATGAATAAAGATGGATCTGACGAGGTCTATAATTCCTATACAGAAAAATAAGTGGACGATTTTACAAACATAACCCGACATAATTTATCGACTTTGCTTAAAAATTCTTATCCGGGTTAAAAAGATCTTCCAGCTTTTTTTTAGATTCCTCTTCAGCGGTTAACTTTCTGTTAGACGATCCAGCATTCTCTTCTTCATTCTTAATCCCAAACAGGGCATCCAGCTGATCTTTGGCTGCGGTTTGTTTACTTACGTCAGCAGTTTTAAAGCTGGATGTTGATGGTTGAAAATAACCACAAAAGTTTTTTTTCTGCTTATCAGTTACTTTTTCTGCTATAGGTTCCCGGCAACTATTGTTGACTGTTGTATCAAAAAATTCGCACAGACGACAAACGTGTAAATCTACATTACAGGATTTACATTTTGACAAGCGTGATAAGGGGAGCAAGGCATCGGCGAGGGACGCGCCACATTTCCAGCATGACAGATCGATGGCGTTCATGCGGTGAATTTTGTCAGAATCTGAATCAAAATCAAGTTCTGCAATTTATGAGTAGACCAGGTTATAACTTACCCTTGTACAAATATTAAAAGTTAAGAATCCTCTGATTAAGTATCTTGACCCTCATTCATGTAAAAATCGTATCAAGTAAGCGATTGTTTTATCTGGATTATGGCCTGCGCCAGAATGACGACTCAAAGAATATTGAGACTTAATCAGAGGTTCCTTAATTAAAGAATAATAATTTAATTATAAATAAGACCATTACTGTATTAAGTACAATCTTGATGGTCTTTTCACCTTTTGATATCGATGTACGTGTTCCCAACCAGGCGCCGATGGAGTTTCCAACTGCCAGGCACGCCCCAAGGACCCAGAGAATTTGAACTTGTGATGCAAATACGATTAATGCAGCAATGGTATAGACACCAACAATGAAGACCTTATGCATATTCACGCGCACCATGTCCAAACCTAATACACGGTGTAGTACGGGCATAATGATAAAACCAACACCTATCTGGATAAAACCACCATAGAAACCAACGGCAATCATTAATAGATGTCCAGCGACTAGTCGCTCACGAGATATTGTATCGGACGCGTGCTCAGCTTTTTTACCTTTATCTACCGCCATAATAATCATTACGCCAAGCATGATTATTGCGAGGGTACGATTAAACCAGACGCCATCAAGACGTGTCCCAATATAGGCGCCAGCAATAGAACCAGGCAGGGCCATAGCCGCCAGAGAAAGACTTAACTTAAAATCTGAAAACCCTTTTTTAAAAAAGGTTATAACCGCGGTAATATTTTGAGCGATGATACCGATTCGATTGGTGCCATTGGCGACCGGTCCCGGGATCCCCATAAAGACCATAATTGGCACGGTTAGCAACGATCCGCCTCCTGCCATGACATTCAGGAATCCAGCGACTATGCCGGTGGCGAACAACAACAATCCTTGCCATATTTCCATTTATATCACCTGCAGCTTATAGGTTATGACTTATTGTTTATTTTAATAACCGTAGATAAATATGTTTAAAATTTAGGTTACCTGACAAGACGTGATCCTATTAATATAAAAAATCTAAAATATTTCTTTTGCAGAATAATGTCAAACGTTAAAACGAAACAGCATTAAGTCTCTATCTTTAACTATATATTCCTTGCCTTCCAATCGCCACTTGCCGGCATCTTTTGCACCCGCCTCGCCATTATTATCAATAAAATCCTGATAACCAATTACCTCTGCACGAATAAATCCATGTTCGAAATCTGTATGTATCTTACCTGCGGCCCGAGGTGCAGAGTCTCCTTTTTTAATAGTCCAGGCTCGAACCTCTTTTGGCCCTGCTGTAAAAAATGTCTGTAAGCCCAACAATTCATACCCCGCCCGAATTATGCGATTCAAACCGGGTTCTTGCAGACCCATCTCTGCCAGAAATTCTTGCTTATCACCATCTTCCAGTTCCGCGATCTCTGATTCTATCGCTGCACATACCGGAATAACATCTGATCCTTCTTTTTCTGCATGCTGATGTAGTTGCTGTATCCACTTATTAGACTCAATACCCGTATCTTCTACATTCGCGATATACAACATTGGCTTTATAGTCAACAGATGCAGATCACTTATAATATCCAGTTCATCGTTATTTAGCGTCATTGATCTAACTGGTTTACCCTGATCTACATAGGCAAAAATACTTTCAATTAATTCTTTATGTTTCAATGCAGTCTTGTCACCACTGCGAGTTGCTTTGATGATTTTTTGTAACGCTTTATCCAGGGTTTCTTGATCAGCTAAACAGAGTTCAGTATTAATGACTTCAAGATCTGAAAGTGGATTAATTTTTCCGGCGACATGGATAATGTTGTCATCATCAAAACAGCGAACCACCTGGGCAATGGCGTTGGTCTCTCGTATATGAGCCAAAAACTTGTTGCCTAATCCCTCGCCTTTTGATGCCCCTTCAACCAGGCCAGCAATATCAACAAACTCCATATGCGCAGGAACTATCTGTTTTGGATCGACAATTTCAGCGATTGCCTGCAAACATGGATCAGGCACTGGGACAATACCAACGTTAGGATCAATTGTGCAAAATGGAAAGTTTTCCGCGCCGATAGCGGAATTTGTCAGTGCATTAAATAAGGTAGATTTTCCTACATTTGGTAATCCAACAATTCCACACTTAAAACCCATGACTGTGGAAAGACTAGCGACTGGTAATCAGTAACAAAGAACATTTTCTGATTAATTCAGAGGACGTCATTGTTCTGATGCCTGGTCGCTATTATTATTCGGTGCGTTAAGTAACGTCATGGCCTTGTTCAATTCTCCTTTGAACAATAACGGCATGATTTCAATTGCGCGGTCAATTGACCCCTTGATCTTTTTATCGTCATCCTTGCCTGGCCTTTCTAATACATAATTTATAACATCATCCTTGTGACCCGGATGACCAACGCCAATTCTCAAACGTAAAAATTCCTTGTCTCCAGTTTGTTCAATAATGTCCCTCAAACCATTATGTCCACCATGGCCACCACCCTTTTTAATCCGCACGATCCCCACATCCAGATCAATCTCATCATGTGCAACCAGAATCTCTGTTGGTTCAATGCCATAATAATCAGTAATTGCTTTTACCGCCCTGCCGCTGTTATTCATAAAGGTCTCTGGCTTTAATACCCTGACGTCGGCACCTTCAATTAGCAGACGTGCGCAATCACCCATGAATTTTTTGTCCGCCGAGAAACTATTGTGTTGGTTGTCGATCAGCTCATCTACAAACCAGAACCCGGCATTGTGCCGGGTATCTGAGTATTTTGGTC
>CAUZRI010000069.1:0-8081 GCA_963582285.1 Gammaproteobacteria bacterium
TACCTTAAGCCAATACTGTGTTACTTGTCACAATGATGTCCTGAAGACCGCAGGTCTTTCACTGCAAAATATTAACATTAGTAATGTCAGTGAGCATGGTGAAACCCTGGAAAAGATTTTACGCAAACTCAGGGGACGTACCATGCCACCATCCGGTATGCCTCGCCCAGAGGTGTCTGTCTATGAAGAACTAGTAAGTTACCTGGAGTCAGAGCTTGACAAGCATGCTATGGAAAATCCGTTTCCGGGCATGCCATCAATGCGGCGAATCAATCGTACAGAATATACCAACGCAGTACGTGATCTCCTTGCCCTTGAAGTGAATGGAGAATCATTATTACCACCCGATGACACTATGTTTGGCTTCGATAACATAGGTACTGTGCTCACATTATCTCCAGTATTGGCGGAGCAATATATCTCCGCGGCCCGAAAAATTCGCCATCTGGCGATTGGTGATATAGGCATGCAACCAGTGGATGAGCTCTATACCGTGTCTACTACTACCAAACAAGAAGACCGAATGAGTGAGGAATTAGCCTTTGGTACTCGCGGTGGCATGGCCATTAATCATCATTTTCCTTTAGCAGGTGAGTACGAGATCCAGGTGCTTTTGCAAAAAAATTCTCGTGATTATATCCGTGGTCTTCAAGATTTTCCCCATCAGCTGGATATACGTCTGGATGGTAAGCGTCTTGAGCTATTTAGTGTCGGCGGCGAAGTAAAAGGGAAGTCTGCCGGGATTTTTTCAACAGCTGCACAGGGGGATGTTGAACAGGAGGCATACGAACGTTATTTCGATACTACTTTGAATGTCCGCTTTCCTGCTGAGGCAGGAAATCAAAAGATAACCGTGGCTTTTTTACAAGATACTGCCATTGATGAAACGCCGCTTTATCCAGAGCCTACGCACTATGATCATGCCCAATACAAAGGTGGTAATCCCGAAGTTCGATCTGTCTCTGTTGGCGGCCCATTTAATGCGACGGGAATTAATGAGACAGCCAGTCGTAACAAGATCTTTGTCTGCCAACCAAAAAACTTAAATGATGATGAATGTGCAAGAAATATTCTAACTAACCTGGCCAAACGAGCATATCGATCAACTCCAGGTAAGGTTGAAATGGATGACTTGATGTATTTTTTTAAACAAGGCCAGGCTGAAGGGAGTTTTGAGGAAGGTATAGGGCTGGCGATAGAACGGATCCTTGCGGGCCCAGAATTTCTGTTCCTGGTTGAAGATCTGCCTGCGAACCTGGCCCAGGGGGAGATTTTTTCAATCTCGGATCACGAGCTTGCAACACGAATGTCATTATTTCTCTGGAGTAGCTTTCCTGATGATACGCTGCTCAACCTGGCTGAATCTGGCAAACTAAAAAATAATAATATAGTGAAACAACAGCTATATCGTATGCTGGAAGATCCCAGGGCATACGCACTTATCGAGAACTTTGCATCACAATGGCTAAACCTGGGTAGATTAAATGCATCCGATCCCGACGCTGATTTATTTCCCTACTTTACGGATAACCTGCGTCAGGCATTTCAAATGGAGACCAAGTTATTTATAGAATATATCCTCAAAGAAGATCGCCCACTGCTCGAACTTCTAAATGCAGACTACACCTTTGTTAATGAGGTTCTTGCTAAACATTATGATATTCCAGATATTCACGGTAGTCATTTCCGCAAGGTATCATTACCTGACCCGACCCGAGGTGGTCTGCTGGGTCAGGGAAGTATATTGACTGTAACTTCCTATGCTAATCGAACAGCCCCGACTATCCGTGGTAAATGGGTGTTAGAAAATATTCTTAGTTCACCACCGCCACCACCACCACCGAATATCCCTGGCCTAAGGGACAAAAACGATGAAGGTGAGGTGCTGTCTATGCGTGCGCAAATGGAATTGCATCGGGGCAATCCTGTTTGTGCAAGTTGCCATAAAGTAATGGACCCCCTGGGTTTTGCATTAGAAAATTATGATGGCATTGGTAAGTGGCGAACAGTAGATGCTGCCTCGAGTTCACCCATAGACGCATCAGGTGAATTGCCTGATAGTACGCCTTTTGTGGGGCCTTCAGGTCTGCGACAGGTTCTACTAGAACAACGCAGTTATGACTTTGTTCTTACCGTTGTAGAAAAATTACTAACATATGCATTAGGGCGTGAGGTAGAACATACTGATGCAGCCGTTATGCGTACAATTATCAGACAAGCAGCGTCTGAAGAATATAGACTTTCATCTTTAATCAATGCAATTGTCGGAAGTACACCGTTTCAAATGAGGAGGGCAACTCGCCATGATGATATTTAAAAAATCGATTCCCCGCCGTACATTTTTACGCGGTATGGGGGCAAGTGTCGCATTACCGTTATTGGATGCCATGACACCGGCTTTAGCCTTAACAAAAGAAAAGATGAAAGCGGCACCTCGCTTCTCCGTTATATATGCACCTAACGGAATGAATATGGATACCTGGACACCAACAACATCAGGTGCTTCCTATGAATTAAGTCCCGCATTGCAACCCTTTGCCCCATATAAGGACCAAATGCTGGTGCTAAGTGGCCTGGACAATAATGAAGGTGATGCCCTACCTGGTGAAGGAGAAGTTGCACCCCATGAACGGGCAGCCGGTGTTTTTCTTACTGGCGTACATCCCCTGCAACATGGTCAAACTGGTGTATCTATCGACCAAACTATTGCCAAGGAATTTGGTCAACATACGCAACTTGCATCATTGGAGCTAGGCCTACACACCAATGATATTGTTGGAAAATGTGAAAATGGTTGGAACTGTGCCTTTATGAGTACCGTGTCATGGCGCACCCCCACTTCACCTTTACCCATCGAATACCGTCCCAGGGCTGTGTTCGAACGGCTGTTTGGAGATAGCAGCAGTACAGATCCAGCTGTACGGTTAGTCCGTATCAAGAAAGACAAGAGTCTGTTGGATTCTGTAACGAATGCAGCATCCCGATTAATGGCAAGAGTGGGTCCAGAAGATAAGGCCAGATTAGATGAGTATTTAGATGGCATGCGCGATGTTGAACGTCGAATCCAATTGGCCGAACAACAATCATCTCGAGAAATTCCATCAGTAGAGCGTCCAACAGGGTTACCCTCAGAATTTTCTGATCATCTGAAACTAATGTTTGATTTGCAGGTATTGGCCTTTCAGACGGATATGACTCGAACAATCACATTTATGACAGGGCCTGAACAAAGTAATCGAACCTATAAAGAGATTGGTGTTCCGGATGTACATCATTCTCTATCACATCACCAGAGTAATCCTGAAAAACTAGGTAAGCTCACTCGCATTAACCGCTATCATTCTGAATTAGTAAGTTACTATCTTGATAAGCTGCGAGCCACCGAGGATGTCGATGGTTCATTATTAGATAATATGATAATTATGTATGGGTCGAGTGTTAGTGATGGTAACGATCATTTAATGCAGAATCTTCCCATTGTGTTGTTCGGTGGTGGTGCAGGACGTTTGAAGGGTGGAAAGCACATTATGTTTCCTAAACGAACGCCTGTTGCGAATCTTTACATGACCTTGCTGGACAAGTTTGGCATCTCGGTAGAAAATTTTGGTGATAGCAACGGCAAACTGGATCTTTTGTCTGTCTAGTCAATGATGAGGTAAGCAAAGGTGAAAAATAATATTGTCCAGTATTCAGTCTATCTTGCTATTGGGGTCATGCTGGTATTGCAATCTACCGCTGCGAATGAAAATAATCAGCTCATAGCAGCTGTTAAGGATCGTAATATTAATGATGTCAGAAGCCTGCTAAAAAAGCGGGTGGATGTAAATCAACCTGAGGCTGATGGTACGACTGCATTGCAGTGGGCGGCCCATTGGGATGAGATTGATATTGCGAAACTTCTCATTAAGTCTGGTGCAGATGCAAATCTCGCAAATGATTACGGAGTCACCCCTGCCTATCTTGCCTGTACCAACAAAAGCACAAGTATGATTGCGTTATTATTGAAGGCAGGCGCTGATGCCAGTGCTGCCCTGTGGACAGGAGAAACAGTGTTAATGAATTGTGCCAGGCGTGGCGCGGAGAAGTCTGTATTAGACCTGGTCAATAGTGGTGTAGAGATTGATGCTCGTGAATCCAGGTTGGGACAAACAGCATTAATGTGGGCTGCTGCTAAAGGTCATGCAAAGATTGTCAGTACGCTGGTCAATCACGGTGCTGACGTTAAGATGACAAGCAAAAACGGTTTTACACCGCTGCTGTTTTCCGCGCGGTCGGGTGATGTGGAAACGGCCAGGATATTTTTGGATGCCGGTGCCGATCCTAACGAGGCGACTGACAAATTCGGTAATTCATTAGTCATAGCCAGTGCCGGTGGACATGAAGAATTATCGCTATATTTAATGGAAAAAGGCGCTGATATTAATTCAATGGATGAATTTGGGATTACGCCATTACACTATTCCATTCGACGAGGCATGTCAGTCGTCAATGGCATTCGATATGATCCAGCTTATCGTATCCGCCCTGAGAACATGCATAATTTAACAAGGGCCCTCTTGCAGGCCGGTGCCGATCCAAATATTCAAATTGCCAAAAATAATATGCTGGGGCCGGATGCTGGACCTTTTAGAATGGTTCAAGCAACGCCCTTTATGCTTGCGGCATATTCCGTAGATGTGTCACTCATGCGTCTTTTAGCAGATTATGAGGCTGACCCTGGCGTGAATACGGCTGAAGGTTATACACCTCTTATGGCCGCCGCGAGGGTTGCCTGTATCGGTGCATGTGCATATAAAAACAATAATATTCCTGACAAAGAGAGTCTGGATAAATCATATCAAGCAGTCAAAGCTGCGCTGGAATTAGGTGTAGATATCAACGTGACCAATAAAGACGGTCAGACTGCGATGCATCTGGCTGCATTTACCGGGGGAGATGAAATCATTCAGCTCTTAGTAGAAAACGGTGCCAGCATTACGGTCGCTGATAAGTTTGGTGAAACTCCATGGTCTATGGCTTCAGGCTTGAGTCCAGTTTTAAGACGAAGAGGACTTTATGGAAGGCATGATAGTACTGTTGAGTTGCTAGAAAAACTTGGTGCGACTGCGATTAATATCGAAGAAATGGATGGTCTAGCGCCACGCCTTGGTCAAGGTTCAACAAGTGTGAAGCCCTGATATCACCTAAGCGTTTTCCAATACCCGGAAAGGTATTTTTTTATAATACGTGGATAAAAAGTATATCAGCACTATCAATCAGGAACTTAGAAAAACTGGGTTCCTATGTTAAGTTTTAACCTGGGCTAAAATTGAATATCTCCTGAGGATGAATATGTGAAGTTAAAAAATCTTGTATCACTAGTATTTCTGTCAAACATTTTGTTCAGTTCCGCATCCACGTCTCAGTCTGTCGATAATAGCTCAAGCTATCAATCGACTGTGAATCAATATTGTGTGACTTGCCATAATGATGCCTTGCGTACTGCCGGTTTATCTCTGCAGGGTGTGAGTTTTGAAGATGTGAGTCAGGGAACAGAGATCCTGGAGATGGTACTGCGTAAACTCAAGTCGAAATCCATGCCGCCATCCGGCATGCCTCGCCCGGATGATGCTACCTATATTGCTTTTGCCGACTACCTGCAATCTGCATTGGATAGCCATGCAGAGATGAATCCGAATCCGGCCAGGGCCTCGATTCGGCGCCTGAACCGTACCGAGTATATTAACGCGGTGCGTGACCTACTGGCCGTTGAAATCAGCGATGACTCCATACTACCCACTGATGACACTATGTATGGATTTGATAATATTGGTGATGTCCTCACACTCTCGCCGTTACTTGCTGAGCAGTATATCTCTGCTGCACGCAAGGTTCGCCGACAGGCCCTGAGTGAACCGGAGATGCAGCCAGTATTTGATATATATACGGTTTCCGGTTACCTGATGCAGGAAGAACGTATGGGTGATGATATGCCGTTTGGTTCCCAGGGTGGTGTCACGGTTAATCACTATTTCCCCATGGATGGTGAATATGTTGTACAGGTTCGTTTGCAGAGAAATTCACGTGAATATATACGCGGCCTGACTGAACCTCACCAGTTTGATTTACGTCTTGATGGTGAGCGTATCAAGCAGATTACTATAGGTGGCGAATTACATGGGAAATCAGCCGGAATTTTTTCATCAGGTAGTTCGGGGGACGTGAAACAGGAGCATTACGAACGCACCGCCGATCAGGCGCTGGAGACCCGTTTCACTGCCAAGGCTGGCCAACGAAAGCTTACTGTTACTTTTATCAAGGAAAGGACGATACCAGACGAACCCCTGTACCCCCGCCATACGCTTTATGATTATGCCCAGTACAAGGGCGGCGTCCCTGCGATTCATACTGTTGCTGTAGGGGGACCTTATAATGCAAAAGGTATCAGCCAGACTGCCAGTCGGGAAAAGATCCTGACTTGTACCCCAGCTCGCAACGAGGACGAGACATGTGCAAGGCAAATACTGACCAACCTTGCCCACCGTGCCTATCGTAGACCACCCATCGATCTGGAAATCGAGGACCTTATGGGTTTTTACCGGCAAGGAAGGAACAGTGGTTTTGAACAGGGTATTGGCCTGGCGATAGAAAGAATGTTGGCGGGCCCGGAATTTTTATTTTTGGTTGAGAAACAACCCGAGTCAGTAAAGCCGGGACAGATATTTCCCCTCTCTGATCTCGAACTGGCTACAAAATTAGCATTTTTTCTTTGGAGCACAATCCCCGATGATGAACTCCTGGCATTAGCCGAATCGGGAAAGTTGTCTGAGCCAGCCATATTAGAGCAACAGATAAATCGCATGTTAAAGGACTCTCGCTCAGTGGCGCTGGTAGATAATTTTGCATCGCAGTGGTTACATCTGGGAAATCTGAATGCCGCTGCACCGAACGGAGACCTCTTCCCCTATGTTGATGACAACCTGTTACAGGCCTTTATGCAAGAGACAGAGCTGTTCTTCGATTACATTTTGAGCAATGACCGGCCATTACTGGAGTTGCTCGATGCGGATTACACCTTTGCTAATGACAGGTTGGCAAGTCATTATGGTATTCCTGATATCTATGGCAGTCATTTCCGTAAGGTGATCTTACCCGATAGCACCCGTGGTGGTCTGCTGGGGCAGGGCAGCATACTGACCTTGACGTCTTATCCCAATCGAACGGCACCCACCATCCGTGGTAAATGGATACTGGAGAATATACTCGGCGCACCACCGCCAGCACCACCTGCCAACATACCCGCCCTGCGTGAAAAAAATGAAGAGGGCAAGGTATTAAATATGCGTCAGCAGATGGAACAACACCGAGCTAACCCGATCTGTGCCAGTTGCCACAAGGTCATGGATCCCCTGGGCTTTGCCCTGGAGAATTACGATGCCATCGGCAATTGGCGGACGATGGATGCTGCCTCGGGGACACCAATTGATACCTCCGGGATTTTACCAGATGGCACAGAGTTTAATGGCTTGCATGGCCTGCGTAAGGCATTGCTGGAAAAACGTCAGGAAGATTTTATCCTGACTACTGTAGAAAAACTGCTGACCTATGCCTTAGGTAGGGGTGTCGATTATCATGACGCACCAGTAATGCGAGATATAATGCATCAGTCAGCGCCGAATGAGCATCGCTTGTCTTCCATCATTAAGGCAATCGTGGAAAGCACACCATTTCAGATGAGGAGGGCCACACAATGATGATCTTTAAGAAATCCATTCCACGCCGTAGTTTTTTACGTGGCGCCGGGGCCACTATCGCCCTGCCGTTACTGGATGCCATGATGCCGGCCCTGGCTGCAACCAAGGATAAGCTAAAAGCGGCTCGCCGCTTTTCTATAGTCTATTCCCCCAACGGTATGAATATGCCGAAATGGACGCCTGAGACGGCCGGTAAATCTTATACATTATCGAAGACTCTGGAACCCCTTGCAGCATATAAGGATCAGATGTTAGTTCTCAGTGGTCTAAATAATAGCTCTGGCGACGCCTTGCCCGGTGAGGGTGAATCGGCACCCCATGAAAGGGCCGGTGGCGTATTCCTGACCG
>CAUZRI010000070.1:0-7940 GCA_963582285.1 Gammaproteobacteria bacterium
TGTCTATCTACATTTTTTTCAAGTAATATTTTAAGCTTCTGACATAGTTCTTGATCGCAAGCGTTTAAGGCTTGTTGTTGCCATGACGATGTCATAATTAATTACTCTTATCCAAATAGATCATATTCAATGTAGTTATTAATTATGCAACGTGTTGCTTAGACTTTCTCAAGTGCCTGTTCAACATCTGCCAGGATATCGTCGATGTGTTCTATGCCAATGGACAGTCGCACCATGTCATTGGAAACACCTGCGGTTTTCATTTCATCATCAGATAGCTGTCTATGTGTGGTGCTGGCCGGGTGACATGCTAGTGACTTTGCGTCTCCAATATTTACCAGTCGAGTAATTAATTGCAGCGCATCGATAAATTTAGTTCCGCCTTCAAAGCCACCTTTGATTCCAAAACTGAGAATCCCTGCTGCACGACCATCACAGTATTTTTGCAATAATTGATGATCGTCATTGTCTGTCAGTCCGGCATACTTTATCCATGTGATCTTTGAGTGACTTTTTAAATAGTCGGCAACTCTGGTGGCATTTTCGCAGTGTCTGTCCATACGTAAAGGTAGGGTCTCTATGCCTTGCAGGATTAAAAAAGTATTCATGGGAGAGAGGGCAGCACCCATGTTTCTCAGGGGCACAACTCTTGCCCTGCCTATGTAGGCTGCTTCACCAAGTGCTTCGGTATAGACGACACCATGGTATGAGACATCGGGTTCATTTAATCTTTTGAATCGTTCTGCATGTTTGGCCCATGGAAATTTTCCAGAGTCTACCAATATCCCACCAATACTATTTCCGTGGCCCCCCATGTACTTGGTGAGAGAATGCACAACGATGTCACAACCATGTTCAAATGGCCGGCACAAATAAGGTGTGGGCACGGTATTATCTACTATCACTGGAATACCTTTGGCGTGTGCCAGTTCAGCAATCTTTTCGAGATCCGCAACATCCCCAGCAGGGTTGCCTATGGATTCGCAAAACACAGCCTTGGTATTTTTATCAATTTTCGATGCCATGCCATCAAAATCCTTGGCATCTACAAATCTGGTTTCGATACCTAATTGCGGAAAAGTATGGGCAAACAAATTATAAGTGCCACCATATAAGGTGCTTGTGGAAATAATATTGTCTCCGGCCTCAGCGATGGTCATGATGGCGTAACTAATTGCAGCCATGCCTGATGCAAGTCCCAGACTGCCGATACCGCCTTCCATTTCAGTTACCCGCTGTTCCAGAACGGAGGTAGTGGGGTTCATTATTCGAGTATAGATATTTCCTTCAACTTTCAGATCAAACAGATCAGCCGCGTGTTGGGTGCTGTCAAAGGCATAGGATGTGGTCTGGTAAATTGGTACAGCAACGGCCTTGGTAGTGGGATCGGGTGAATAGCCGCCATGAATGGCAATGGTTTCAAATTTCATAAAACTGGTTCCTTATGTTTGATATTTAAATTGTGTTCATCTTTTGTGCCTATATTTAATCTAATCCTTTCAGGCTAGTGTGCATTGTTCCCAGTATGTAATATATATTAAAAAAATAGTATGGAATGATAAAACGTATATTAATCTAATGACCAGCAGAAATTTGATACGAGTAAGAGACTGTCTCTAACTTTAATTGTATTGTGGCATGATATATTAAATTTTTGCTAAAGAGAGACGTTATGGGAGGAAAATATATAATAAAATAGCAGGTAACCACGTATATTTGTCCTACAGAGAGTTATACGTAATGATTAGCTGACAGCTCTAGGTTAAAATCAAGGTCGTTACATGATTAAAAGTGAGAATATCATTACCAAGACAAGGTTAATAAAACATTTAATCTAAAACGTCCTCAAGATACATGGCGCATTGTAAGAGAAATAGTTCATAAGAATTAATCGTGTAAACGCAGAAAAATTATTGGTGCCGGGAAAGGGAATCGAACCCCCACTCAGTTTCCTGAACCGGATTTTGAATCCGGCGCGTCTACCAGTTCCGCCACCCCGGCATAAATTGGGAGGGGAGCTAAGTATATGTAAAGATGAGCTTCTATAAAACCTTTATCCGTCGTTAATGTTTGTTTCTGATAATATTTAGTCCTATGAAGCGAACCGAATTCCATTATGATCTGCCTGATGAGCTAATTGCCCAGTACCCATTAAAAAACAGGGAAGATAGTCGACTCCTTTGTTTGCATAAACATAGCGGTACACTTGAAGATCAGCAATTTAGATTCCTTCTAACTCAATTAAAACCAGATGATTTACTCATTTTTAATGATAGCAAGGTAATCCCTGCAAGGTTATTTGGAAATAAAGAATCCGGCGGTAAAGTAGAAATATTAATAGAGCGGGTTATAAACAAACGTTCTGTACTGGCACATATCCGGGCCAGTAAATCACCTAAGCCCGGGAATACTATTGTATTGGAAAATGGCGAAAGATTGTTGGTTGATGGGCGAGAGGATGATTTATTTAAATTAATTTATAACGGAGAGCTTACTGTAATTGAGTTGATGGAAAAGTCTGGTCATATTCCCTTGCCCCCGTATATAAGACGAGAAGATGAACTGGATGACAAGACCCGTTATCAAACAGTTTACGCCCGGTATCCCGGAGCAATAGCCGCACCAACAGCAGGCTTGCATTTTACCAGAGACTTGCTGAAATTGCTGGCAGAAAACGGGATTAATATCGGGTATATCACCCTACATGTAGGTGCGGGAACGTTTCAGCCAGTTCGAACTGATTTAATTGAAGATCACATAATGCATAGAGAGTGGTATCAGATTGATAAATCGTTATGTGATCAAGTTGAAGAAACAAAGAAAAGAGGTGGTCGTGTCATTGCAGTGGGTACGACAGTAGTAAGATGCCTTGAGTCAGCATCTACAAAGGGGTCACTACAACCACACTCAGGTGATACAGATATATTTATTTTCCCAGGATATAAATTCAATGTTATAGATGGGATGATTACAAATTTTCATTTATCTGAATCAACGTTGTTAATGTTGGTTTGTGCATTTGCAGGTAAAGAGAAGATATTTTCTGCATATAAGCATGCAATTGATAATAAATATCGATTTTTTAGTTATGGAGATGCGATGCTAATTGTGTGAGGGGTGAGTATAAAAATTAACAAGATTAACAAGATTAACAAGATTAACAAGATTAACAGGATTAACAGGATTAACAGGATTAACAGGATTATTTGAATAATTATTCAAATTTTATTCATAGTAATTGTTCGATATAAAGGTAATCTTTCATCTTGTAAATCCTGTCCATTAATATTTCTACCTTTTAAACCCGTACCATAAGAATAATTATGAAGATACTTAGAGGATATTATTTTGAAGTTTGATGTCATTGCAAAAGCTGGGCAGGCAAGACGTGGTCGCATGAGTTTTTCCCGAGGTACGGTGGAAACGCCAGCATTTATGCCTGTGGGTACCTATGGCACGGTCAAAGCCATGACGCCGGAAGAATTACAAGAAGTAGGTGCTGAGATTATTCTTGGGAACACCTTTCACCTTATGCTTCGTCCCGGAACCGAAGTGATCGAGCAACATGAAGGACTCCATGGGTTTATGCATTGGTCGGGCCCGATATTGACTGATTCTGGTGGCTTTCAGGTCTTTAGTCTTGCAGAAAAACGAACGGTTAAAGAGGCTGGGGTGGCGTTTCAGTCTCCCATCGACGGGTCTCCAGTATTTCTCGATCCTGAGAGGGCAATCGCTGTACAACATAGTTTAAATTCAGATATTGTCATGATATTTGATGAATGCACGCCCTATCCTGCCGAAAAGAGTGTCGCCCTGGAATCTATGACATTATCAATGCGTTGGGCGGCGCGTTCAAAACTTGCCCATGGAGAAAACCCTAACGCCCTGTTCGGAATAGTCCAGGGCGGTATGTATAATGATTTGAGGGAGCAATCACTGGAAGGACTCATTGAAATCGGATTTGATGGTTATGCTTTAGGAGGGTTGTCCGTAGGCGAACCCAAGACGGAAATGGATTCGGTTCTGACACACATAACGCCAAAATTACCCGTTGATAAACCAAGGTATCTTATGGGAGTCGGTACCCCTGAAGATATTGTCGAGGCAGTGTGTAAGGGTATCGATATGTTTGATTGCGTCATGCCTACACGAAATGCACGTAATGGTCAGCTTTTTACCTCTACTGGTGTAATAAAGATACGAAATGCTGAACATCGAACCAGTGATAAACCAGTTGATAGTGATTGTAAGTGTTATACCTGTCGTAATTATAGTCGGGCTTATTTATATCATTTGGATAAGACAAACGAAATACTCGGAGCTCGCCTGAATACCTGGCATAATTTATATTATTATCAGACATTAATGAGAGACCTGCAGACAGCTATAGAGGTGGACAGTCTGGAACTAATGGTTGGTCGCTTTTATGAATGTCGCGGTGGTCGCTAGTTAGAATGCCCATATGTATAACCTGTCAGGTCTTACACTAACCTGTCTATCCTTAACAGGTGAATACCTGGAAATTGGTTTCACCTGTTAAGGAATTGATAGAATCAGTCTTTTTCTGCAAAAATCAGTTAGAAAAACCGCGCAAAAGTGTTTCTCTATGGCATAATGGCGCGCTTTAAACAATAGATGAACCCGAATGTTCGACTTTATAATAAATAACGCCCAAGCACAGTCCGCCCCGGCACAAGGGGGCAACGGCTCTTTTCTGATCATGATGGTGATTTTTTTTGTAATATTTTATTTTATGTTGATGCGCCCACAGATGAAGCAGGCAAAAGAACATAAAAAGCTTATTGAAGGTATGACAAGAGGTGATGAAGTAATTACCGGTGGTGGCCTACTAGGAAAAATTACTAACGTTGGGGAAAATTTTATCGCACTTGAGATTGCCGCAGGTACCGAAATAAGGGTGCAAAAAAATTCAGTCACAACATTGTTGCCCAAGGGGACAATTAAAAGTTTGTGAACAGAACTTTACAGGAATAATCTGAAGCATGAATCGTTACCCTCTCTGGAAATATATATTAATTATTATTATCACCGTTCTGTCGGTGTTGTATGCGTTGCCAAATATATATGGCAAGGATCCGGCCGTTCAAATCTCTACGACGAGTGGTGAGGTCTCAGAATTAACCCAGTTCGAAGTTGAGGCTGCGCTCGATAACGCAGATATAAATTATTTATCTATAGATTTTGGCTTTAATAGTTTAATTGTTAGATTTGAAGACGAAGATATTCAAGTAAAAGCACTCGCTGCGATAAAGGCGGCCTTAAATAATACCTATATTGTTGCGCTGAATTTAGTCCCTGCGACACCAGACTGGTTAAATAGTCTGGGGGCAGAACCCATGTTCTTGGGATTAGATTTACGTGGTGGTGTAAATTTTCTTATGCAAGTTGATATGGACGCCGCAATGGTAAAGGCAGAAGAAAGATACGTCTCTGATTTGCGTACTTTATTAAGAGATGAAGGTATACGGTACCGTACCATTAGCCGTCTAGACCAAGGTGGTGTAATGGTACGTTTTCGCGATGCGCAACAACGATCAGATGCAATAACCTTAATTGAAAATACCTATCTAGAGTTAACAGTATCTGAAGTAAATGATACATCAGGTGAATTTGCCGCAGTGGCCGAGGTGAGTGAACTCTCACAAAATGAAACTCGTAGAAACGCCTTACAACAAAACATAACAATCTTACGTAAACGAGTTAATGAACTAGGCGTAGCCGAGCCGGTTATTCAACAACAGGGACAGGAGCGGATTGTAGTACAGCTCCCCGGAGTTCAGGATCCTACACGAGCTAAGGAGATTTTGGGCGCCACCGCTACATTGGAATTTCGACTAGTAGATCAGGAAAATGATATTCAGTCTGCACTTGATGGTCGAGTCCCACCAAGCTCAAAACTTTATTATACTCGGGAAGGTATACCATTATTAATAAAACGTCAGATAATGTTGACTGGGGAGTACATAATTGGCGCGGCATCGGGAATTGATGCTATTCAAGGCGGTCCTAATGTTTCCATAACATTGGACGGAACTGGAGAAAAGATGTTTCGCGCGGCCACCTCTGAAGAAGTTGGCAAGAATATGGCCATCATTTTTATTGAAAACAAAACTGAGACCGTAGAAGAAAACGGCGAAATGGTGAAAAAGACGCAGGTTGTAGAAGAGGTAATTAGTAATGCAACCATTCTTGAAACTCTGGGCAAAAGATTTCAGATTACAGGTCTAGATTCAACTCAAGAATCGCGCAATCTTGCCTTGTTGTTGCGTGCTGGTGCGTTAGCAGCACCCATTGAAATTATCGAAGAGCGTACTATCGGGCCTAGTCTGGGACAGGAAAATATTCAACAGGGATTTGACTCGGTTGTAATTGGTTTTCTTTTAGTACTAGTTTTTATGCTGGTTTATTATCGGGTCTTTGGCATTGCTGCGAATGTCGCCCTGACATTAAATTTGGTGTTGATTGTTGCCTTACTTTCGTTGTTACAGGCTACTCTCACGTTACCCGGTATCGCCGGCATTGTCTTGACAGTTGGAATGGCAGTCGATGCAAATGTTCTTATCTATGAACGTATACGAGAAGAGCTACGCAATGGGAATTCACCGCATGCAAGTATTCATGCAGGATATGAAAAGGCATTCTCTACCATTGCCGATGCTAACATAACAACATTAATAGCTGCGCTGGTGTTGTTCAGTTTTGGAACTGGCCCAATAAAAGGATTTGCTGTCACCTTATCACTGGGAATCATATGCTCTATGTTTACAGCGATTGTGGTTACTCGAGGCATTATTAATTTGATATATAGTGGCCGTCGTATACAGGCTCTGGCAATTTAATAAGATAAGAATATAAATATGGAATTTTTCAAAAAAACTACCACTGTTGATTTTCTCGGACAGCGAAAAATTGCAGTTGTTATATCCACGATAATGATAATCGGTTCAGTTATATTGTTGTTTGTAAATGGATTAAATTTTGGAGTGGATTTTACGGGTGGAACGATAGTTGAACTTCGTTACCAGGAGACGGTTAATTTAGAGGCCGTCAGAGGGATACTGGAAGGTTCGGAATTCAGTAGTGCTACAGTACAATATTTTGGGGCTGCAGACGAAATTATGATTCGTTTGGCGCCGTTGGAAGGATTGGACAGTTCGCAAATCAGTGAACAGGTAATGCAGTTACTACAGCAAAGAGGCCAAGAGATTGAATTAAGACGCGTTGAATTTGTTGGTGCACAAGTTGGCGATGAGCTGACAGAAAGTGGCGGAATGGCAATGCTAATTGCTTTATTTTTTATAATGCTTTACGTCGGAATCAGGTTTCAGACTCGGTTTTCACTCGGGGCAATTGCTGCTTTAATACATGACGTAATCACAACACTCGGATTTTTCGCATTAACGCAGATGGACTTTAATTTAAGTGTCCTCGCGGCAATACTAGCAGTCATTGGTTATTCATTAAACGATACCATTGTTGTTTTTGATAGAATTCGAGAAAACTTCAGGAAGATAAGAAATACTACGCCTTACGAAATTTGTAATATTTCCATTAATCAAACTATGAGCAGGACAATAATTACTGGCCTGACAACTTTGATGGTATTGTTCGCGCTGTTTTTACTAGGCGGTGAAACCATTCATGGTTTTGCCACTGCATTGATCGTTGGCGTGATTGTGGGAACGTATTCATCAATCTATGTTGCTAGCCCAGTGACACTGGTCTTGGGTGTATCAAGAGAGGACTTGATGCCTGTAGAAAAAGAGGGTGCAGATTTACCAGACAAATCCTGATAAATAATTCAGTTATCTTGTATGAAATAAAATGACAATTTCATTTCATTCGCCTTAATATCAATTCAAGATAAGGCTTACCTGCAGACAGCATGAATATCATTGCTGACAAATCTATTCCATATA
>CAUZRI010000071.1:0-7929 GCA_963582285.1 Gammaproteobacteria bacterium
AAAATCCTCTCCCACAGTTACGCAAGCGAAATAAAGTTGTTCTTAAGAATGTTATTAGAAGCGTACTATTTTTCGTAATATTACCTCATCTTCTAGATATCCCAGTACTACCGTTCCAACTATCGTCTGAAGTGTTTGCTCAGACTCCTCCAAATGTACCAGAATCAATGGGAACATCGAAATTCGAAATTGTGGAAGCGACCATTGAGGAGATTCAAAAAGCAATAACCGCAGGACAGATTACAACAATAGACGTAGTCCATATGTATCTCAAACGTATAAAGGCCTACAATGGGACGTGTGTCAATCAGCCTGAAGGGATCCTTGGCCCTATCTCGACAATTCGAAATGCAGGTCAGATCAATGCACTCATGACATTAAATCTCAAACCGTCGCACCGGGAAGCATGGGGCTTTGGTGAGCGTAAGTCACGGAGCATGACGGACCTGCAAGACAAGAACCCCAACATGCCTGACGCCTTGGAAGTTGCAGCCGCGCTGGATGCGATGTTTGCCACGTCTGAGAAATTAGTGGGCCCGTTACACGGTGTCGTGTTTAGTATAAAGGACCAGTATGATACGTTCGATATGCGCACTACCCTTGGCATGGATGCCTTTTATGAAAATGACCGCCCTCCTGACGATGCGAATGTCATTAAGAAGCTCAGAGATGCCGGGGCTATCATTTTGGCTAAGGCTAACCTGGGAGAAGGCGGCTCACAAAGATCCAGAAGCTCTTTTGGTGGGACATTGTGTAACCCATATGATACTGCCAGATCCCCGGGCAGCTCGAGCGGTGGCTCCGGCTCATCCGTAGCAGCGAACCTGGTTACATGCTCAATTGCAGAAGAGACCGGTGGATCAATTCTTCACCCGGCTAGGAATGGCAGCTCTGTCGGGATTGCTCCAACTCAAGAGTTGGTTAGCCAGGACGGAATGTTTGGCGAAGCATTTAATCACCGAACCGGGATCATATGCCGCACTGTAGGGGACGCTGCTCGCGTGCTTAATGTTATCTCAGGATATGACCCCAGAGATGAAAGAACCGTCTTTAGCATCGGCCGTAGCCCAGAACAACCCTATGATCACTATGTAATAGATGAAAATGCTGTTAACCACGAACCCTTGAAAGATATTCGTATCGGGGTGGTTCGCGAGTTTATGGATAAAGACCTTTTCAATGAGGCTGCGTTCCAGAGCATTGAAATTGTAGACCGGGCCATTGACGACTTACGCGACTTAGGCGCGATAATCATTGATCCTGGCGACCATGGTGCCCTGTTCCAGGAATGCATTAATAAGTATGTACCTATCTATCGAAACCAACTCTTTATAAACCAGTTCCCAGAGCAGTTTCCACAAGGCAAAGATCCCATCCCAATATTAGTAGATATGTACTTTGACCCATCACTTGTTCCACATACAGCCAGTGGCGTACCAAATATCAGGAGCCTGGGCCCGAAACTCAACTTCGGAGAAAATAAATACTTCTTGAACCGTTATCTCCGGGAACGTGGTGATGTGAATATCCAAAATATTACGGATCTGATAAACAAGGCGAACTTCTTTACGGATATTCGTCCGGGTACTGATTTCACAAGTTTTAAAGTCCAACTGGAGGGTATTAACGCAGCGACGACGTTGGATCTGACCAACCTTTTCCAGGACAGACTTGCCTATAAGACAATTTTTCTCCAATGCATGACAATGCTCGACCTGGACGCTGTGACCTATTCGTCTAGTATCCATGTAGCCCATCTCCTTGGGAATCCTTCCGAGCCTTCAATGAACAACAGTCCGAACCACCATAGTATCTGGGGAGTAATAGGAAGAGATGGTGGCTTTCCCACGATGAACGTACCGGCAGGATTTACGACCCATGTGTTCGATCGTGATGCTAATGGCAACCTAGTGGGGCCTGTTCCGGCAAAGCTTCCCGTGTCCATTACCTTCGCCGTTTCGCATTTTAGCGAGCCAACGCTCATCAAGATAGCTTCTGCCTATGAAGCAGTAACAAACCACCGCAAACCCCCTCCTGACTTTGGAACGATTCCAGGAGAACCGTGAACACAGGGGTGAAGAAAAATCAATTTGGCAAACAAGAACTGGTCATGTAGTAAATATTGAGAAACCCTGGAAAAGGATTGTAAAAGCAGCAGAACTCGATCCAGAGCAAATAGTTAGACACACATTACGTCATACAGCTATCACACATTTAGTGCAGGCAGGCGTTGATCTACCAACAGTAAAACGAATATCAGGACACAAGACGTTGGCAATGGTAGAGCGATACAGCCATCAGAACGGAGAACATATTCGTGCAGCAATGGATAAACTTGATCGACGCTATCGTAAATTAAAGAGATAATTTTCCTGCCGTGATTACACAGGAATTACACAAACACTAATCTATATTTATTTTAGATTGATGTAACTTGTTGTTTTAAATGGTGGCCAGGGACAGAATCGAACTGCCGACACGAGGATTTTCAGTCCTCTGCTCTACCGACTGAGCTACCTGGCCATATTGCGGGAAGAAGGGCTTTTTTTCACGCGAAGCGCGTATTAAACAGACCAAAAACACATTCGTCAAGTTGGGTTATTCCTCTGGTGGTATAAACTCACTTGGTTTAGCAGAACCTTCGCCAAAAAAGAATTTTTCCATCTCAGTTTCCAGGAATTCTCGAGACTTTTTTTCCATCAAAGAGAGTCTGTATTCATTGATCAACATTGTCTGATGACCCAGCCACATAGTCCATGCTTCTTTTGAAATGTTCTGATAAATTTTCTTCCCCAGTTCACCAGGGTAAGTTTGTCCTTGCAGGCCTTCTGCTTCCTTATTCAGCTTTACACACAATACGGTATAGGTCATTTACTTTCCTTCGTTAGTTGACGCGTGATCTTGGTTACCGGCGCAGCCATCCCAAGCTGGGAGCTACCATTAAGTTTATACCAGATTATATCCCCTTGATCCTTTACTGAGACACTGTCTTTTATTAATTTTACTCGTATCGGTCGTATATCCAGATGAAAATGGCTAAAAGTATGCCTTAGTGTTTTATGTTCGGTCTGGTCAGAAACAATACTACCGTACTTTTTCTTAATCCAAGTAGATAGATTTTCATTTACCGGGCATTCTGGAAAACTCCAGAGTCCGCCCCATATACCCACAGATGGCCTTTTCTCCAGTAAAACCTCGCCATCCTTGTTTTCGATTATCGTGAATATTGTTTGTTTGATAGGTAATGGTTTTTTCTTGCGGCGTGTTGGCAATAATGATTGTTGATTATTCTCATAGGCAAAACATCCTTGCATCACCGGGCAATTATTACAATCTGGTTGTGTACGTGAACAAACCATAGCACCCAGATCCATAATTGCTTGTGTATAGGTCGATACATTTTTGATTGGGGTTAACTGTTCAGCCATTTTCCACAACTGTTCTTCTGTTTTTCGTTCACCTGTCCAGCCACTAATACCATAATACCGGGCAAGAACTCTTTTTACGTTTCCATCCAATATGGGATGACGTTGATTTTGGCTAAGTGAAAGAATAGCCCCTGCCGTTGAACGACCGATGCCGGGCAGCTTGATTACGGTTTCAATTTGATCAGGAAAAATACCTTTATATATATCGACAATTATTTTTGCTGACTTATGAAGATTTCTTGCCCTGGCGTAGTATCCCAGGCCTGACCAGTGGTGGAGTACTTTATCTTCATGTGCATTTGCCAAGGCTGTGACATCGGGAAAACTTTGCATAAACCGTTCGAAGTACGGAATCACTGTCTTCACCTGGGTTTGTTGTAACATTATTTCCGAAACCCATACCCGATATGATGTAGGTTCGCTCTGCCATGGCAGATCGTGCCTGCCAAATTTCTTATGCCAACGAAATAAGTTATTACTGAACTTGTTCACTTATGGCAATGGTTTCTATGTTGTTTATCGCTTGCTGAGTTTTATTCAATACCATTTTTTTGATAAACAATGGACCAACCAGGGGAGGAATCCAGAAGTCTGGTTTGAATCTGCTATTAAAATTAATAATGGAATGTGATTGATCAGACACCAGAATTTCCCACTCAGCATTACCATATATAAAGTTACTTTCTTCAGGGATTATAATGGTTCGTATTATACCATTACCAAACTCTGTGACATCTTCAACGAGTGTGGCAACAAAACAAAAAAATAGTACGCAGGTTTTCGTTAGCAGTTTACGGCGAGTAATTTTATCTCCATCCTCATCATAGCGTTCTATCAACCCAGATTTGATGATGATGTCGCTCAGTTGTGAAAGTCGTTCATAATCTGTGGCAATTCTGTAAATAGTTTCCTTGTCACCATGCACTTTGCAACGTGATGTCAGTGGAGTTTTGCGATACATTTGGCCCAACCAACGTCAAGCTAAAATCAAGTGGCGCAATGTCATAGATTTCGTTTTCAAAATCATAGGATATGGTACTGGTGAATGTTACATCAGCCTCCAATTCTGGTTTATTAGATACCGCATCAAATGTCATATTCACATCGATGGGTTCGCCGAAAACCAATTCACCTGTTTTCAACATAAAATTAGATATCGCAGAACGATTTCCATTCGTCTGGTCATCCCAGGTTATACTCGCATCGCGTATATCTACTCCACCCAATACCATGGCAGCCAGAGATATGTTACCGCTTTCTGATTGGCCACGATCATCCTGCTGTTCAACCAGATCTTCCTAATTCGTCCGACCTGCTACATCTGTTACTAGATTGACTGATAGCCCGTACAAACGGACTGTATCAATTTCATATTTTTCCTGGAGCAAGGGCATAAACTTGATACGCACCATCGTATGATCCGTATGCAGAAATGGTGAATCACCAAACCCGGAGGCATTCCCAACAGTAATACCGTTCGTTTCAAGACCCAGCCAGGGATAGATGGTTACGTTTATATCATCTTCAAAGTTAAGTGAGCGTCCCGTTTCCTCCTGAAATTTTTCTGCGATTAAAGATTTATAATCATTAGGGTCCAGCGTCGAGATATAAATTACGAGTGCGGCACATGCAATAACAGCAAAGCCAAATAGAATTCCAAATACTTTGAGTATCGCTTTCATCACTTACCTGCCTATAATTTTTACGATTTAATGTTTCCCAGGTAGTCTCGTCCTGCCTTGATTGCCTGTTTAACCTGAGTCGGTGCTGTGCCACCTATATAATCTCTGGCATTGATCGATCCATTAAGTTCCAGAAAACTGTATACATCCTCCTTTAGATTAGGACAAAACTTTCCTAGTTCTTCCAGTGTCAATTCAGCCAGGTCCTTTTTCTGTGAAATAGCATACTGTACACTTTGACCAACGGCTTCATGTGCATCCCTAAAGGCTACCCCTGCCCTAACCAGATAATCGGCTAAATCTGTTGCGGTAGAATAACCCTGTTTTGCTGCATTCAACATTGCCTCACGCTTTACGCTAATTGCCGGAATTATCCCGGTGTAGGCTTGCAAACAGGCAGACAAGGTATCTACTGCATCAAATAAGGCCAGCTTGTCCTCCTGGTTGTCCCGGTTATAGGCCAGTGGCTGTGCCTTCATGAGGGTCAACATGGCCATTAAATCACCATATACTCTGGCAGTTTTTCCTCTTACCAATTCGGGCACATCCGGATTTTTTTTCTGCGGCATAATGGATGAACCAGTACAGTACGCATCATCCAGATCAATAAATCCAAATAGCGGATTCATCCACAGGATCAATTCCTCAGAGAAACGGGACAAGTGCATCATACTTATTGACGCCACAGCACAAAACTCAATAATGAAGTCACGATCACTCACCGCATCCAGAGAATTTTCAACAACCCCATCAAATCCTAATAGTTCAGCCGTATATTCTCTATCTAACGGATAACTGGTTCCCGCCAGTGCAGACGCACCTAGCGGTGATACATTTATACGCTTCCGACAATCTGATAAACGCTTATCATCACGTTTTAACATTTCAAACCAGGCCATCATATGGTGCCCAAAGGTCACTGGTTGCGCGATTTGTAAATGGGTAAATCCAGGCATAACGGTGTCTGATTCCTGATCTGCCAGATCACAAAGTGATGACATCAATGTATTCAATTGATACCGAATTGAATCAACTTCATCTCTGAGATACAAGCGCAGGTCCGTAGCAACCTGATCGTTTCTTGAGCGGCCAGTATGGAGTTTCTTACCAGGCTCACCTATCCTTTCCACAAGGGCAGATTCGATGTTCATATGCACATCTTCGAGCTCTTGTTTCCAATCAAAATTGCCCGCCTCAATATCTGCTAGAATTGCGGATAATCCATTGATAATTGATTCACCCTCTTCTTCATTGAGAACTTTGATTCGAACTAACATGCGAGTGTGGGCAATTGATCCCTTTATGTCATGTTGGTATAAACGATAGTCGAACGACACCGATTCTGTGAAATTTTCCACAGAACTGTCGGTTGCTTGTGTAAATCGTCCCCCCCAGGGCTTGACTGTTGTATGCTTGGTACTCATTTTTCAGGTAATCCGGTAACTTTAAAATGAACAGTATAACTGATCATAAATGTATTCCAGTGTGGATTTAACTTTATGAGTGATAATAGACAAAATATGGGAACGTTTTGACCCGATTTTTGCAATACTAGAACAGTATTCGTCATCATTATGCTAGCAGAATTGCTGGCGATTTCTATCACTCTACTGCAACAACCGAATTTATCTATTCAAATAATTGATCTTGCAATAAATTCACTTTTCATTCAGTGGGTGGCGCTATCCAGTGCCGGAACGTTATGTATTTTTGGACGAAGATTACAACGCTTTAATGATCACTGGGTTGCTACCATTAGTTATATTATTACCCTGGCTATTACCTTAATTATTTCCGAATTGGCGTGGTATATCCTCAGCCGTGAGCTGGGATACAGTTATTTAAACAAAGGTCATGCCATTTTTTTGCTCAAAAATTATGTCAATTAGTGCAATTGTTTGGGCACTCGCGTTACGCTATTTTTATGTACAACATCAATGGCGTTTACGAACTTTATCAGAATCTGAAGCACGGTTTCAGGCGTTACAATCCAGAATAAAACCACACTTTTTATTTAATTATATGAATACTATTGCCAGCTTAATACGCCACAATCCCTCACTGGCAGAAGAATCTATTGAAGATTTAGCAGATTTGTTTCGTGCTAGTCTTCAAGATACTCAAAAAATCTGCACACTGGGTGATGAAATTGCATTACGTAAACGATATTTACGCATTGAGCAACATCGTCTAGGTGATAGATTAAAATCAGATTGGAAATTAAATGGCATCTCGGAAGATATACCCCTACCAGTACTCAGCTTACAGCCATTACTGGAAAATGCTATTTATCACGGAATTGAACCCAATCCAGACGGTGGGACGATTACAATCTCTGGAGAGATTACAAAGGATGCAATTGTTATTACGATATTAAATCCATTAACCACACAAAATTGCCAACAACAAAAAAGAAGTGGAAATCAGCTTGCCCAGGACAACGTGAGACTTCGTCTCAGCTCATACTTTAATCAGGAAAATTTGTTACACATAGAACAACATGCAAATGAATATAAAGTCACCATTATCATTCCATGCACGCAATGAAAATACTAATCGTTGATGATGAACAACTTGCCAGACAGCGAATTGTAGATTTGTTGTCAGACATTGATACTGAATACATAATTATTCAAGCTAAGAATGGTTTACAAGCACTCGAGATTACTGAAAAAGAAGAACCCGATATTGTATTAATGGACATACGTATGCCAGGAATGGATGGGCTGGAATCTGCTACACATATGTCAGCATTATCACCCACACCAGCAATAATATTTATAACCGCATTCGAAGAGCATGCAGTTAAAGCATTTGAG
>CAUZRI010000072.1:0-7867 GCA_963582285.1 Gammaproteobacteria bacterium
AAAATCTTCATCAAAATTTATATCTACTAAAATACCGCCCAAAGACTGGATCACTTTGATTGCCTCATTGGCCATTTCGTCAATCTCAGGATCACCGCCAAACAAGTTTCGCACCACACCAATACGCTTACCATTCAATGCTGAGCGATCTAGAAACATTGAATAATCAATATGACCATTTTTTACTTTATAACGATCAGAAACTTCATTCCAAACCGATTTACTAATGGGATCATTATCATCTTCTACAGCAATAGCACTAAGCATATGGGCTATATCTGTAACCGTTCGCGCCATAGGTCCTGCACTATCATACTGAAGGTCTTTTGGCGCGATACCATCTCGACTAATCAAACCTGTTGTCGGACGTAATCCTACAATCCCATTAAAGGCAGCCGGTCCACGAACAGAGGTGCTGGTATCTGTTCCCACTGCTAGAACTGAAAAATTTGCCGCTACTGCAGCAGCTGACCCACTGCTTGATCCACCCGTATCGCGCTTAAAATTATATGGATTTATTGTCTGACCACTAATTGAATTATAACTTCCACTTGCAAACTCTCCCATAGCTGCCTTGCCGAGAATTATAGCTCCTGCCTCTCGTAATTCTCGTGTCAGAGTTGCATCATCAGGTGGGATGATCCCCTTTAAAACTGCCGAACCATTTGTTGTTGGTAAATCAAAGGTATCAATATTGTCTTTTAACAACACAGGTATGCCGTGTAATGCACTACGTGGACCAGTTTTTATTCGTTCTGCATCCAGCAATGCAGCTTGTTTCAGTACATTGGGATTTACGGCAATGATTGAATTTATTCTTGGTCCATTTTTTTCATAAGCATTGATCCTGTCAAGATATCCTTGTATTAAATTAACTGTCGTTAATTTCCCTGATTTATATGCACTTTGAATGTCATCAATGGTTGCTTCTTCGAGGGCAAACGGTACCTGAGGTTTTGACTGAAATAAATTTGAAGTACATGAAACTAGAAAGGGCATGCAAAATATAACTAATTTAATATAAGAATTTATAATCTGATACATATTTATTTTCCTTGGCCCGATAGTAACTCAGAACTATCATTTAAAAATTGATCATTAAACATGCCTTGTTTTATATCAAGCTTATTCGATAAATTTAATTATTCCACATATGCGTATTTATTATCCAGCTCAGCATAAAACTTGATGTCACCACTTACAATAATTATAAATATATCAGGTGATGACCTAATTCAAAATATTTAAAATCCAGATTCTCGAATTAGCACAGAGGCAACTGATTCATATGCATAATTGACAAAACTTAAAGGTCGCCTGGAAATAAATATTCTTCCGCTAGAAACTTTATCTAACTCATAATCTGGTACTGACAAGTTAAGTCGAACTGGGCGATAATCGCCAGATGAATAGATCAACTAACCTTTACAAGCGTCATCGATTTTCTCCTGAAATTATCCAGTACGCTGATGGTGTTTCCGAGCGATGGCAAGACTGATCTCCGGATACGTTCCAAGCGCCAAAAGCATTTCCCGCAACCGACCGTTCTTACGTACCCGATATTTATAACGCCAATATTTGCTGCCGCTGGGATTGATCTGAAGGTAGAGACCCCTCTGATCCGAAAGGCGATACATCTTCTCGCGGGGTTGCGATTTGCGAACCTTGAGCTCTGTCAGTCCCATTTGTACCCCCACGAGGTTTGGAGATACCCCCATTTGTACCCCCAAATCACCGTGGATCTAGGGAAACGTCCCAATACCGTATTATACTCTAAGTGATTGTATTTAAGAAAGTAAAAATCGTAATTTGGACGTTACGGGACCTCCTAGGAAGGATACATGGCGGAGAGAGAGGGATTCGAACCCTCGATGGGCTTATGACCCATACTCCCTTAGCAGGGGAGCGCCTTCAGCCACTCGGCCACCTCTCCAAAATTTTAGTTAGTATTTCTATGTATTCTTATTTACTGGCGCTCCCTCCGCGCCCTATTGTGTGCGTCCATGTACTCCACCCCTTCGGGGCCGTCGTCGCTTCGCTCCAACGTTCAAATCTGCTCCAGGCAGATTTGTCAGCCACTCGGCCACCTCTCCAGATTTATTAAATTAGTTTAACCTACGTGATAATAATAAAAATATTTGCAATTCTCAGTTCACAAAGAATTCTATATTATTCAATCTCGGTTTGAAAAATTCTGCGCTACAACCTGTATTTTATGAATCTTCCTGATAGTCCCTTGCATTTTCGTTACCAGACCCGTCATCTTTTTCATTCTGGATCTTGTCATATATTTCCTCACGATGAACTGCAATATCCTTCGGTGCATCAACGCCTATTCGCACCTGATTCCCTCTTATGCCTAGCACTGTGACATTTATATTGTCACCTATTATCAATGATTCACCTATCCTGCGTGTCAATATCAACATGGCTATTCGCTCCTTTCTTATCCCTGATACGTCCGATTGTAACCTAATGTGACCTGCATTATATATGACATATTATAGCTCAAACGCCATTAAACTTTTACTTTCTGCATATAGCCTATTTCTCTTATTGTAACTAGCTTAACGGCCTTTTTAGGCACTTATTCGTTTTGCAGATAACCATCTTTTTCAAGACCAAAGGCCGCATGCAGTATCCGAACACCGAGTTCTAGATATTTTTCGTCTACTACGACAGACACCTTTATTTCTGAGGTAGAAATTACTTGTATATTTATACCATCATCCGCAAGTATCTTGAACATTTTGCTCGCAATACCAGCATGGGAACGCATTCCCACACCAACAATTGATAGCTTGGCTATTTTATTATCACCATTGACGCTACGCGCACCAATACTGGCTGCAGATTGATTTAATATTTTTAAGGCATTGTCAAAATCATTACGGTGCACCGTAAAAGTAAAATCTGTAGTGCCATCAGCACCGACATTTTGCACTATCATGTCTACTTCGATATTAGCGTCAGCAATAGGTCCAAGAATACTATAAGCAATTCCTGGTTGGTCGGGTACGCCAACAATTGTCAGCTTTGCTTCATCACAGTTATGCGCAATACCGGATATTAGTGCCTGTTCCATTTCTTCATCCTCATCAGTAATCAATGTACCAACGCCTTCTTTAAAACTAGAAAGCACGCGTAGTGGTACCTTATATTTATTTGCAAATTCAACAGAACGTATCTGTAGAACCTTAGATCCGAGACTAGCCATTTCTAACATTTCTTCATAACTTATTTTATTTAGCCTTCTGGCATCAGCCACGATGCGTGGATCAGCGGTATAAACTCCGTCAACATCGGTATAGATTTTACATTCATCTGCCTTAAGCGCGGCAGCCATGGCAACGGCAGTGGTATCGGTACCACCTCTACCTAATGTTGTAATGTTACCGCCAACATCGACTCCCTGAAATCCAGCAATGACAACAATTTTTCCTTCATCTAATTCCTTGCGTACTTGTTCAATATCGATATTTAATATCCTCGCCTTGTTATGCGCGCTATCGGTCAGTATGCAAACTTGTGCACCAGTGAATGACCTGGACTTATAGCCTCTGGCGTTAAGTGCGATACTCAATAATGCAATCGTCACTTGCTCACCAGTTGATAAAAGAACATCCATTTCTCGATTGTCTGGTTGGGGCGAAATATCATGGGCGAGTGAAAGTAAGCGGTCCGTCTCACCACTCATGGCTGACACAACCACTACAACCTGGTTACCTTGCTTTTGCGTTTCAATTATTTGATCACAGACTGCATTTATTCGCTCAATCGAGCCGACAGACGTGCCACCAAATTTTTCTACGATTAATGCCATAGTGTTTTCATTGAATATCTTAAAAAACCGCGAATTCTAACGAATTACCGTTGGATCACAAGTCGATCATACATCTAATTGTTGTTCGACCCAGCTTGGGACATCGTTGAGTGCCGCGTCTAGACCTGATGGGTCATTACCGCCTGCTTGAGCCATATCTGCCCGACCCCCACCACGACCGCCGACTTTTTCAGCGACGAAATTGACCAAATCTCCTGCCTTCACCTTGTCTAATGCGTCTTTTGTTACCCCTGCTACCAGGCTAACCTTGGTGCCTTCAACGGTTGCAAGGATGATTGCGGCGGTCCCCAGTTTATTTTTTAATTGATCAACTGTATTTCTGAGGGATTTAGGATCTGCATTTTGCAAAGATTTGGCGAGGACGCTAATTCCGCCGATATCAACAGCAGCCGTTGCCAGATCATTGCCTACATTACTGGCAAGAGATGATAGCAAACGTTCGATTTCCTTTTCCTGAATTCGCGTTTTATCTAGCAGTTGTTCAAGCTTTAGATCCAGGCTTGTGTGATCAGATTTTAATAAGCTCGCGATTCGATTAAGTTTCAGCTCTTTTTCTCTTACCCATTGGATCGCAGCTATACCGGTTACCGCTTCAATTCGTCTAACGCCTGAGGCGATACCAGATTCTGAAATAATTTTAAATAAACCGATGTCACCCGTATGACGCACGTGGGTACCACCACATAACTCAATTGAGAATCCGTCACTAATAGACAAGACCCTGACTGATTCACCATACTTTTCTCCGAATAAAGACATGGCGCCAGATTTTTTTGCATCCTCTATTGCCATCACTTCTGTATTCGCCTCGCCATTTTCAAGCACCTTTTGGTACACAAGGTCTTCAATCTCAACGAGTTGCTCAGGTAATATTGCATCTGGATGTGAAAAATCAAAACGTAATTTATCCGCAGCAACCAGTGAACCCTTTTGCGTAACATGATTTCCAAGCACTCGTCTTAATGCGGCATGCAATAAATGCGTTGCAGAATGATTACGAACAATATCATTACGGTATTTACTCTCTACGACGGCGTTGAGTGAGTCCCCAACCTTACAGGCGCCTGATTCAACTACGCCAATATGTACATGGGCATTGCCCTGTTTTTGTGTATCCGTGACTTTAAACAACATGCTATCGGATTGCAGCGATCCCACATCACCAATTTGTCCACCAGATTCAGCATAGAACGGCGTTGATTCCAGGATAAGGCCAGCGTGGTCACCTGTAGACACCTCGTTTACACTGCCGCCATCTTTAAAAAATGCAGTCACGGTACTTGTCTGAATTAGTTTTTCATACCCCGTAAAATCAGAGGCATAGTTTTCACTGGTAATATTTACAGATTGATCAACCCCGAACTTACTCGCTGCGCGTGCGCGTTGCCTCTGGTCTTCCATTTGCCGTTCAAATCCAGCCATATCCATTTCAAGATTTCTTTCTCGTGCAATATCTGCCGTCAGATCAACGGGAAATCCATAGGTATCATATAGTTTAAAACTCACCTCACCTGGAATTATATTACTTGTAATTTCTTCTATCGCCTCTTCTAGATGCTTTAGACCTTGCTCCAGGGTTTCGGCAAAACGTTGTTCTTCTTGTAATAAAGTTTTTTCAACAAATGTCTTTCTCTCATTTATGATCTCTGAAGATTCACCCATAATTTCTACCAACGGCGTAACCAGTTTATAAAAAAATGGTTTATCAAACCCTATTTTGTTCCCATGACGGATGGCACGCCGAATAATACGACGTAACACATAACCGCGACCTTCATTTGATGGGATGACGCCATCCGCGATGAGATAGGCACAGGAACGTATATGATCTGCAATAACGCGATGGGATACCTGGATCTGATCGTGCTTATTATCCGAGATATCTTCTATGGCTTTGATCAGTTTTTGAAAGATATCAATATCATAATTATTGTGAACACCTTGTTTAATCGCGGCAATTCGTTCCAATCCCATACCAGTATCTACGGAAGGTTTTGGTATAGGCGTTATGGTTCCGTCCTTGGCACGGTCATACTGCGTAAACACCAGATTCCAGATTTCCACATAGCGGTCACCTTCAGCATCGGCACTGCCAGGTGGCCCACCGGGGATGTCTTCGCCGTGGTCATAAAAAATTTCACTACATGGTCCGCATGGACCTGTATCACCCATTGCCCAAAAATTATCACTCTCTCCACAACGGCTGAACTGTTTTTCACTGACACCGATCTCTTTTAACCAGATATCAGCCGCTTCGCCATCATCATCAAATACGGTTATCCACAAACGCTGTTCTGGAATTTCCAGTACGCGCGTCAAAAATTCCCATGCGAAATTAATCGCGTCGCGTTTAAAGTAATCACCAAAACTGAAATTTCCCAACATTTCGAAAAATGTATGGTGGCGGGCAGTATAGCCAACATTCTCGAGATCGTTATGCTTACCACCCGCACGTATACAACGCTGTGCTGTGGTTGCTCGAGTATAAGTACGTACTTCGTTACCAAGAAATAATTCTTTAAATTGAACCATGCCCGCGTTGGTAAATAACAGTGTTGGGTCATTGGCAGGGATTAACGGGCTGCCAGGGACTATCTCGTGACCTTTGTCGCGAAAATATTCCAGGAAGGCAGCTCTAACTTCGTTACTGGTCATTTAGTCTTCACCCTTATACAACTTTCTTATCTGATCTGAGGTGAAGCCACGATATTGTAAAAAACGTGATTCCTTATTCTGTCCTTTAAAATCCTTGGGAAGATTTTGTCCAAACTTTTTAACTCTCACAGAATTTAATGTATCCATCCAGTTAATATCAAGCTCATTGATACAACTATTTGTCATTTCTTTGTCAATACCTCGTTCACTCAACTCCATGCCTAACCGTACGGGGCCATAACCTTTATGGATTCTACTTAGGAGATAGGACTCAGTATATCGCTGGTCACTTTGTAGACCTTCCTGAGTCAGTCGATCCAATACTTCATCGATACAATCTGTATTAAAATTCCTCGCCCTGAGCTTACGTCCTAATTCTTTACGGCTATGTTCCCGCCTGGCCAGCAACCCAATTGCACATTCCCTGGCCTGTTTTATATCACTACTCAGGCTTCTGCTTCCTCTTCTACAGGCTCTGCAATTTTATTTAGATCGGGCAGAATCTTCTCTCTTAATTTTGCTTCGACTTCAATAGTGATCTGAGGATTTTCCTTCAGATACTTTCTAACATTTTCCTTGCCCTGACCTATTCTCTCTCCGTTATAACTATACCAGGCGCCTGATTTCTCAAGGATCTCATGCAACGTACCAAGACTAATGATTTCACTCTCACGAGAGATACCTTCTCCATAAATAATGTCAAACTCCACTTGCTTGAATGGCGGAGCGACCTTATTTTTCACTACCTTTACCCTGGTCTCGTTACCTACTACTTCATCACCCCGTTTGATTGCGCCGATGCGACGTATATCCAGACGAACTGATGCGTAAAATTTCAGTGCATTACCGCCAGTTGTAGTTTCCGGACTACCAAACATGACGCCAATCTTCATACGAATTTGATTGATAAAAATAACCAGGGTATTGGATCGTTTAATATTTCCAGTTAACTTCCTTAATGCCTGCGACATTAAGCGGGCCTGTAATCCCATATGGCTGTCACCCATATCCCCTTCAATTTCTGCTTTTGGTGTTAGCGCAGCGACAGAGTCAATAATCACCAAGTCTACCGCACTGGATCTGACCAACATATCTGTAATTTCCAGGGCCTGTTCACCGGTATCTGGTTGAGATATTAGTAAATCTTCAATTTTAACCCCAAGTTTTTCTGCATATTTTGGGTCCATGGCATGCTCTGCATCAATAAATGCTGCGGTACCACCTGCCTTTTGAATCTCTGCGGCGGCATGTAAGGCCAGGGTTGTTTTTCCTGATGATTCAGGTCCATAAATTTCAACGACTCGGCCTCTCGGAAAACCACCTATACCCAGAGCGATATCCAATCCTAAAGATCCTGTTGAGACAGCT
>CAUZRI010000073.1:0-7838 GCA_963582285.1 Gammaproteobacteria bacterium
ATTGTAATTTTAATTTATGTGCAAATGTGCGAGCTTTTGTGAAGTCACGATAAATTATCTTAAAAGGAGCAATAGTGCCTGTACCAAGCCAATCACCCATACTTACCCAGCCTTTATCTTTATAGGTCTGTCGTGGATTACTTGGGATATCATCTGGTTTTGCTGGCAGATCTGATCGTTCACCTCTGCAGTATGCCGACCATTCAGATCCTGATTGTAATTTTAATTTATGAACAAAGGCACAAGCTTTTGTGAACTCACGATAAACTATCAAGTGGCTAGCTATTCGCCCAGTACCTAACCAATCACCCATGCTTACCCAACCCGTATTCTTGTAAGAGCCCCGGGGTTTTGAAGGAATATCATCTGGTTTTGGTGGTAAATCTGATCGCTCGCCTTTACAGTATGTGCGCCATTCAGATCCTGATTGTAATTTTAATTTATGAACAAAGGCACGAGCTTTTGTGAACTCACGAATATTCAATAAGGTAACTCGCCCTGTACCAAGCCAGTCACCAAGCCCTTTCCAACCTTGATTTTTATAAGCGTGGTGTGGTGTATTTGGAATATCGACTGGTTTTGGCGGGAGATCTGGTCGTTTTCCTTGGCAGTATGCCGTCCATTCATAGCCTGATTGTAATTTTAGTTTATGGGCAAATGCACGGGCTTTTGTGAAATCACGATACTCAAGAAACTGATTTGCAATACGACCAGTTCCAAACCAGTCACCCCAACTCAACCAACCTTTCTCTTTATAAGCTTGCTGTGGATTAGAAGGAATGTCCAATGACCTTGTTGGTAGGCCTGGCATTTCTCCATTACAATATTTTCGCCAATCAGAATTATTGTTAATTTTCAGTTTGTGAACAAAGCTGCGAGCGTCTTCATAAGGACGAAAATAACGCTGTGTTGTGTGATCGATAATTTGCACATTAATTGATTGTGAAAATCGTGCAAAGTCAACTTGTGTTGGTATATCCATTTTAATTGCAGGTGGTAATCTGTTACTTGTAGCTCGCTCAGCACCTATTTGTTTTCTAATAAAATCAAGCTGTTCACCGAGTCGTTCATCATGCGCTCGTAACGCCCGCACTACTCGCCACACTGGCTCAAATGCAGAATCTTCAATCGCGACATCTGGATCCTCATCTGAACCAATAAATACAGGAATGACAATCGTGCCTATTTTTTTACCTTCTGCTGTTCGAATTGCACGACCAACAGCTTGAATAATATCTATCTGAGAACGGCGAGGATCTATGAATGCAACCCCGTCTATATTTGGTACATCAACTCCCTCAGCAAGGCATCGTGCATTTGTTAATAGGCCTCGCTCTCTATTGGTGACTTCGCCGAGACGTGCTAGTTTCGTTCTGCGTAATTTTGTATTCATCAGCCCTGACACATGCTCCGCCCAAAAAGTACCACTGGGACGTTTTGTTGCTGGTAGCTGATCCATAACCGCACTCATGTCTTCTGCAAATCGTTTTGATTTAGCAATATTGCCATGAAACGACAACATACGTCGCAAGTTATATTTCTTCATCGCTTTTATCATTCCAACTTCACGAGCTAATGAACGTGCATCTGTCACTGTCTCACCATCAGCAGCAATCAGTGCGCCTTTTGTTGCATATTCATGAAATGTTGCGTCATTCACTCCTAGGACAACAACTTGGTAATTACTCAGCAATCCTTTATCGATAGCTTCACCAAACGTCAGGTTATATATATCGTCGCCGTACAAAGAAGTATCATCCATCGATGCGATCTCAAACTGATCTGCGTCTGCTTGTTTTTTTACTCGATCACTCATGAATCGTGGTGTTGCTGTCATGAATAATCGTTTCTTTGCAGGAATTGCTTTATTATCCAATACCGTTGCAAATTCTGATGACTGTTTTCCCGTAGTTCTATGTGCTTCATCGGCAATAATCAGATCAAATTCTGGAATTGATTTTGTTAATGAATTCGCCAACTCATCACTCGACTGATACGTTGCAAAAACAACTTTTCTTCCCTTGCCTCGTAAAAACGTACGAATATGTTTAGGATCTGTTGTCACAGGGACACCGAGATCAGCAACTGATGAGGTAACTGCATCTTTAACAGCTACGGTATTATCAGAGCACACTGCTAAATAATCAAAGGCAACATTCTTGTTTGCTTGCCATTCACGCAACGTCTGTCCAAGTAATGTTAATGAGGGAAACAACAATAATGTCTGTTTACTTTTCTGTTGCTCATGAATCCATAAACTGAGCAATGTTTTGCCTGTACCACAGGCCATGATAATTTTACCTCGCTTTTTGCCACGCATCTTTGTTGCTACAGCACGCAACGCTGCTTTCTGGTGTGGTCTTGGTTTTTTGGGTTTGGCAACATGTTTTTTCTGCAATGAGTTAATTGAATCAGGCCAATTAAGTTCTACGGTGCGTAAATCATCAATTAGACATATACTGACAGATTTTTCTTGACCTTGAATTGTTTCACGAGCATTCTGACCAAGATCAGCAGTCGTTGCAATTAATAGCCTATGATCAATGGCTGACCTGTTTGATTCACTGAGCCAGCTATCAATATCTGATTTTTTTATGCTTCCTTGTTCGTCGTAAAATTTGGATTGGATTGCCCAGATGGTGCCATCTTTTGCTTCTGCAATTAGATCAATTCCTTTATCCCTACCCCAATTGCCTGGCCAATCATTCCACAACCATACTTTTTTTAGTAAGGACGAGTACTTCGGATCGTTCTCTAAATACCATTTACAAATAGATTCAAATGGTATGCCGCCATCAACTCCCTTAGGTATAGATTGAATGAACGTATCAAAAGTTGCCATAGATTATTACCTTGTAATACTAGTGTATTATGAGACGTAAAAATTTACTATGTACAATTAAGAATGCTGGTGGGCCCGGTGGGATTCGAACCCACGGCCAATCGCTTAAGAGGCGACTGCTCTACCACTGAGCTACAAGCCCAACAATAGTATACGATTAGCAAATCTAGCCAGCAAGGAGTTATGCTTTTCAAAATAGTTGAAAAGTGATGTTGAATATTTGTATATTATATATATGAAAAATATAACAGCTAAAACTGCACTCGTCACAGGAGCCGGCAGTGGCATTGGCTATGCAATGGCAACAAAGTTTTTAACTGAGGGTTTAGATGTTATTGCAATTGATATAAATATAGATAGTTTACAAGAGCTTAGCAATCAGCAATCCTATCCAGGTACGCTGCATACATATATTGTTGATGTTGCCGATGAACAACAAGTGACAGACTTACAAGTATCCATCAAATCTAAGTTTCATAATATTGACATCTTATGTAATAACGTGGGCATAGGCGCAGCAAAAGGTCGTATATGGGATATTGATAGTGATAATTGGCATAAGGTTTTTAACGTTAATTTCTGGGGAATACTAAATATTATTCGAGCCTTTGTACCATTAATGCTTGAGGATAATCTAAAAAGATACATCATTAACACCTGCTCAGGCGTTGCATTAGGAACTCAATGGGGACAAAGTCCGTATGTTTCTTCAAAGTCTGCAGTCCTCAGTCTCTCTGAATTGTTGTTTCATGAATTAAAAAAAGATGACTCTGCAATCCAAGTATCAGTTCTTATTCCCACATTTGTGCAAACACGAGATTACTTAACTGTTAAAGGAGAATCACCTCAAAAGGATGATGTATTACAAGCAGATGATGTTGTACAAATTATGCTGGACGGGATTGCTAATAAGCAATTTTATATTTTTACGCATCCAAAAGGATTAGCAAAACGTGTCAAAGTAAAAATGGAGAGCATGATGCATATGACAGATCCCGTTTTCTCTGAACATCTCTACCATAAAGAAAAATAGAATTACGCTTCCATTATTATTTTGCCAGCCTGCAGAATTTTTGTAATAATAATCTTAACTGCGATACCAGCTTGTTCAGGATCCTTGTCTCGTTCGCCTGGATGCATATTATTATAAATCGTATTTGCAACAGATGAATCAGTAATAATTTCTGCAGTTCCATGAAATTGCCAGATTATTTTTTGGGACGAATTACGATACAGTAATGATACATTTGCATTATTAGTAAGTCTCAGCAACATACGTGAGTCAGGATCACGTAGCCATATGCCAAATGTTTTTTCATTAAACACGTGAGTGCTGCCATAAAAAGATTGCCATGGTTGACCATATTTATCTACGCTTGAAATTATGACAGGCATATTATCGTTTAATGCATTGGCAATTAATTCTGTCATTTCATTTGTGATATTTATAGTCATTATTAACAATCCATCAATCCATAGTGAAATATTAGATAAATATATTATAAATAACTAGAAGTAAAAAATGTGGTCAATAAAAAAAAGATAGAAATTTTCACTCTTAGCACCTTGCGACTAAGGCCGCATCCAAGGAACCTACACTATGTTAAATTGATTTTAAGGAAAATAATGAATATTTATGTTGGAAACATTCCATTTGCTGCTACTCAAGACAGCCTACAAAAAGTTTTTGAGGCACATGGCGATGTTACTTCTGTCTTTCTACCTACTGATAGAGAAAGTGGAAGACCTAGAGGTTTTGGATTTGTTGAAATGGATGATGAGGGTGGCAAAAAAGCTATCGCTGAATTAGATGGTTTTGAGATGGAAGGTAGAAATCTTCGTGTAAACGAAGCTCGACCTAAAGAAGAAAGACGATAAGTACTACTTCGCTTTAAAATTTCACTATTCAATCGGAATTTTTTCAAGACAAATAGATAGTGTATTGGTTATTAATCAATGCACTATTTGTTCTCTTCTTTTATTAACTTATTTATAAAACAAATAGGTTAGTATTTTGATATTCTAAATAGGGCTTGTTATAAGTAAATAACACAAAATATAGTTAGCCCAAAAATTTAATAACTTCGAGTTGTTTATCATGTGGCAAGGCTGTAAACAGACCAAACTCTTTATAAAATTCATCTACACTACGACCAAAATTACGGGTGAATGATTCTTGCCAGCCAAATTCTGTCATCTCTGTAACGTAATTCAGGATTGAATCTATCGATTGTGCATTGTTTAGATACATGAGATATGAAACTGCTGGAACACCAGCAACACATCGCCAGCTTGGATCAATATTTCCTTCATTTGTAGCTTCGGCTTCCAATTGGTCAGCTGGCGTTTCACATTTTGATAAAATAGTGCTCCTATTGATATCTGGAGTCTGTGCAATAGCGGGTTGAACGATGCCAGTCAATAATCGCTCTACTACTTCGACAAAATTGTCGTCATATTGATCATCGGTATTATACAACTGAGAAAATGTTTTTCCTATATAATCAGCTATTCCCTCTTCAAGCCAAATTGGGCCGACTCGTGCAATATTCTCTAATCCAGGCTGAAACATAATCTTTGATTTAATATCATGCGCTGATACAAACACATGCATCCATTCATGAGCAGCAACCATTATATGGCTTTCTGGTAAATGTCTTCGCATATTGTAATCAGCTGTTGGCCATACCACTTCAAATACAGCTGGTGAATCATTTAACATAGCTGAGCCTTGAGATTGATCTCTCATTGGTCTCAATAGATCCTCATACTGCTCTTTACAGTATGGAGTATATGTACATCGATAATTAAGGACTATTTTATGGTCTGATTTAGTACGATGCCATGGTGTCACATAAAAATCCCCTATCCCTTCATATAAACCTATTGGGAAAGGGAGATATTGATTAGCACTAATAAATGCTTGCTTAATATCATTATAAATAATTTCTGGGACAGAATCAAAGCGAGCAAAATGAATACGCAAAGCATTATCTTCCAGGTATACAGTTTCTACTTGTCCGCCAGGAATATCTTTTATCGTAAAATTGAATTCTGATAGTGTTTTTGGAACTGGCCACTTTAGGTCAGGTGCTGATGCTACAGCAGGTGCAGGCTTTGCAACAGGCGTAGGAAGGCATGCCATTTCTGTACACCCAAGCATACCATTTGAGCAGAAACAATTATTACAGTAGTTATTGCCAGCCCCTTTTCCTCGCCAACCATCTTCAACGATCTCACCATTATCCAGCGTGCAGCTTTTGCCTAGAGGCTCTTTCTCTAGTTCTTGAACTTTTGGCACTTGTTGTGAAATAGGTTGTGAGGCTCCTTGTTCTGCTGTATTACTCCCACAACCGACAATAAATAAAATAGTTCCAATAAATAAAAATTGTTTCATCATTGAATCATAGCAATGATTTTATTCTTAGTAAACGAAGATTACAGGATAACTGGTGGTGCCAATAATTTTATCTTTGAGATAAGGCAACAGGCACATATCCAATTTCCATACCAATTGGGGGTTGGACAATCAATGCCTTGTCAATTTCAACAAGTGAACCAAATGTGGGAGCAGACAAAACAGGATTGTCTGTACTCCAGTTCATAGTATGCATGCTTTCAATAATGGATTGCAGTGATGCTTTTTGTGATTCATTAAGATTTAATTTGCTAATTGCAGGTTGATCGATAAAACGATACCAACCATATGTAATTACTGAACCATCAATCAATTTAGCTGTGTAAGTCTGGTCATTTTCTGGATTGGGCCATCCCGCAGCAGGAGGCTCATACGAATTAACTGCATAGTCTCTACCACCTTTTTGAGGTGGAGAGGTAACAAGAATTTCCCTACCTTCTATTGGCACATCTTGCTCTGAGATAGCTACTTGTATAGTGTGGCTATCTCCATTTTTAATAATGTCTCTTGTACTAAAATATTGAGGAAATATACCTGACGTACTTTGATCATGCCATTGAAATCCCCATGCTGTATCAGAAAATGCTTTTGTTTCAACAATATTATCAATACCAGCAATCTCTTTACCATCTAATCGAAAACCAAAGTCCGTATCTGTAATTTTACCTATCTCATATCCTTCTGAATCTAAGCGATTTGCTGTAAGCGACGAGCCATTATTACGATGGGCTAGAAAATCATTATATATAGATTTTTTTGAATAAAATTTTACATCTTGATGGAAAATGGTTCGACCTTTCTTATCAACTGGATACATCAATGCTGGTATTTGTGTATAAGTTTCTGCACCAATAATAGCTTCGCGGGCATTAGTCATACCGATTTCATCAGCAAGTGGTCTAAAAGTACTATTTGTAGTTAATGTATCAAGGGCCCTTCCTTCTGCAGGTGGGTAATTTTCTGTAATACGATTCCATCCCTGCGGGGTCATATACACTGTGGGACCACTAAAATTAGCAGCATTTAAAAACAATGTCCAATTATTGGTTCCTAGTGCTATGTTTTGTGGATCCCGATCAGTTAATGGCAGTATCATCCAGCCTTGTCCTAAAAAATCACCATTAGCACCTCTTTCAAATGTTATACCATCAGGTGGATACAAAAATGTATTGCTTAATTGGGCGAGTCCAGCTTGATTGTCTAAATTGTTATTACCACCCCAATTCCACCCAGGTGAGGATGTTTGTGTTGTGTAGCAGTCAGTAATAACATTGACGCGATACTTCATTTGTGTATCAGGAAAAACTGTATTTCCCCAATATCCAGGGCCACCTTCAATTGTTTGAAATACATCACGATATGACGGTGCACGTTCTGGCCAATTATCTCTTGCAACTGTTCCAGTTGGGCATAAAGGCTCATCATAGTTTTCATTATTTGGTGTTATCCATGTGCCATGTCCACGCTGGTAACGGTCAGGTTGATATGTTTCAAATGTTGACCAAATTCCAGTATAATAGCTTAATCCATAACCATGTTGATGCGAATCACTACGCGCATAACCATGCAAGTAGCCTC
>CAUZRI010000074.1:0-7777 GCA_963582285.1 Gammaproteobacteria bacterium
GGCGAGGTAACCAGTGTTGAGACGCGTATAAATCCTGATGGTGGTACGTCTTACTTTATTTCCATCGCCAATGAGATATACCCTATGTATCCTCATGGCAAACTCGCGAATGGTCCAACAGATTTAAAACTATGGCAGGAAAAAAAGATTAAAAGGTCTGTTGTTCGTAATCTGGGACAATTTAAATTGTGGGTATTCCTGGAAGCCGATGATGCATCACATGCTGATCATACACATAGTCACGAATAGTTAATTAAAAAAATAAAAATTAGTAATGAAATTATTCTTCAATAAAAAATTCCTATTATTTGTTGCGACTTTGCTGACACTTATAAGTATTAGCGTTAGGGCGCATATAAAAAACGAGAGCAGTCAGTTTCCTGATATAGAATTTTCAGATTCCCAGTTTGAAATTGTACTTTTGGTTGGCGCAGGTATTCTTCCGGAAACACCTGTGTTTGAACCGGACTTATCACTTAGTCGAGTTGAACTGGCTGCGTGGGCTACTCTCGCTGCCGGGCTTGCTGAAGGTGGAGAAACACCAGATATCCGCTCATTGTCAAATACAGCACTTAAACAAGGACTGATAGATTCTTTAGATGGTGACGCGACCTATATTGATATAAATAATCTATTGTTTCAGGGGCAATTAATTCCGGAAATGCCTGAAGCTGTCCCAACTAAAGGTGAGGCAGCACAGTTTATTGCAATGAATCTTACTATTGGGGTTGATGGAAAAACGTTACTGGATAAAAAAGGAATGCGTGTGGGGCCAGTTGGAGAAGTGACTGCAATTGAATCCCGCATGAATCCGGACGGTGGTAGTTCATATTATATTACCGTGGCAGGTGAAACTTACCCATTATACTCACATGGCAGGGTGGCAAATGGGCCCACAGATCTTATTCAGTGGAAAAACAGAATAATTAAACGCTCGTTCCTGAAAGACCTGGGCGATTTTACCTTATGGGTTTATCTTGAAGCAGAACCAATTCAATCTGTAGTAACATCGGTTAATGCAGCATCGAATACAATGAATAATACTGCGGAATCAGATGTAGAAATTGCGACAAACCACAACCTTTTATATGGATTAACTGCTGCAGTATTGTTACTGGGTTTTATATTGTTTTTCAAAAGCAAACGATCCTGATTAAATAACATAGGAGTAAGCCGTCATCGAAATCGTTCTTGATCATGTCTTTAAGAGTTATGAAGCCGCTGGCTTCACGGCCTTAGACGATGTTTCTATAAAACTGGATACTGGTGAGTGGGCATTTTTGGTTGGTGCTTCCGGGATGGGAAAAACCACATTACTCAAATTATTATATAAGGAAGAAATTCCTGACAATGGTCAAGTCCTGATAGGTGATATGGATACGGCCCGTATACATGGCAGCAAACTTCGCCGTTCTATGGGTATTATCTTCCAATCGTTCAGGTTGTTGGAAAAGAAATCTGCCTATGAAAATATCGCATATGGTGCCGAAGTCCTTGCTATGCCCCCACCCGAAGTGAGGCGTCGAACCAAGGAAATCCTGGAATTAGTGGGCTTGGAGAATAAGTCTCATCGACTACCAAGCGAATTGTCCGGGGGAGAACAACAACGTGTTGCTATTGGTAGGGCACTAATTAATGAACCTAAATTGATTATTGCAGATGAACCTACAGGCGACTTGGACCCTGAAAATACTGACCGCGTGTTGGGAATATTTGACCGTTTTCATAAGGAACACAAGGCAACGGTATTATTTGCAACCCATGCAGTGGATGTTGTTAATCGTCTAGGAAGACGCGTAATACGCCTTGAAGATGGCAAAGTAATTAGTGATGCAACGGGTGGCTATTGGGCTGGAGAAAAGAAGGAGAGTGCATCATGAGTATGTGGGCTATTTTTTATCGTCTCCGTGAAGCAAGAGAAGGCATTGCCAGAAACACCTGGGCCAGTATAGCCACAGTGGTCTTGCTGACCTTAACATTGTTAATGTTTGGTGGATTTTTATGGTTGAACGCTAACCTTGCACAGGTTGCCAACCTGTTAGAACGTCAGGTGCAGGTTAGAGTTTTTCCTGCTGAAGGTACACCCGCAGAGACATTACTAACCAGGGTAGAGGTATTACCAGGAATACGAGGTGTGGAATTGTTGGAAGGCGAGTCTGCCTATGAAAGATTGGCGCCAGTGTTTGGTCGTAATACTTTGATGAATGCGCTGCCAGCTGATGCATTTTCAGACAGCCTGTCAGTTGAATTGCTTGATCCGGAACTGGCAAATGAAACCGTTGAATTAATTCGAGATCTGGATGGCGTAGGTGATGTGATATGGGGTCAAGGTTTTGCACAGGTTTTATATCGAATCTCAAATAGTATCCAAAAGGGCGGCATAATATTTATTATCGGTTTTTTTATTGCTGCTTTGTTAATGAGTCTGACGGCTATGCAACTGGCAGTACTTAATCGCGAAGTTGAGATTCAGATCCAGCATTGGGTAGGTGTCGGTCCCTGGGGAATTCGTAGCCAATTTTTGATTGAGGCATTTTTGCTGGGATTATTCTCTTCGATATTGGCGGGAGCCTCGTTTTTATATCTTGGTGAAGTTATCCAGAAAATAATTATTTCACTACTGCCGTTTATGTCCAGTCAACTGAGTTCTCCCAAGCTGGTTATTGGCGTTGTACTTATTACCGGACCAATTTTAGGATTGTTGGGTGGCGGACTGGCAAGCCAAAGGGCGATCGGAAAAGGGCGATAGATGAAGCGATCATTTTTATTCCTGATACTTATATCGTTTGTCACTGCGCTAGTGTTACAAACCAGGCCGGTCTTCGCTCACCTTTCAGGTGTATTTGCATATTTTGTACAGGACATGGATGAGCCTTCAGCTGGAACAAGGTTATTACAGCAGCAGCTCGATAGCGTTGGCGAAAGGATAGAAAGGTTACAGCCGGAGGTTGAGCTAGCCAGGGCGGAGTATTACGACCAGGCAGATACTGCCGTCCGTCGTATGCGATTTTATGATGTATATGCAGGCAGTGCTATAGGTGCATTGTGGGCAGGGGCGCAGGATCCGATTGATGTGTTAGCCAGCACCGAACTTATGCAAAAAAGGTTAACCGAAGATCTGGAGTCATTAACAGAATTAGCAGAATCTTACCGCCAGTTACAGGGTAAGGAAGATTCTCTACGTCGATATGCTTCGCTACTAGTCCCATTTAAAACTGCTTCTGAAGCAAGAGATGAGCGCATGGCCAGGCTGCCAGGTGGGTTAGTCTCCCCATTTGCAGAACCTTATATCGCCTACCGCATTGCAGAAGATTGGGAGTCCTTACGGGGCACTACCTTCACCTTGTTTTTTAATTGGGCACAAACCCGTATTGCTGGTGTAGGTATCGGTGAAGTATTGAATCTTTCAGAAAATGGTGATGCCTGGATCTTACAGGAAGAAGTCCTCAATGCCTTGGTGGGGGGGGATGGATTTCCATTTATCGAGGACGCCAAGTTTTATATCCGCGCAGATCATGTAAATTTTTCTGCGCGTATCAGATCATCACGCGATGTTTATAATTTACTCACTGTAGGACAACTTGAACGGACTGGGCCCATGGGTTTTCAATACCGAATTGAAGGAATTTTTATGGATGGTATGCCGATTGATCCAAATGATCCTGATATTCAAAGGGAAGTCTATCGGGGACAGTTATTGGGAATCAATTTAAAATCTATTATGCCCCCAGAGGCACAAACAGTATCTTTCGAACAACGAAACGGACATATTCTATTTCGTTTTCAATAAACTGGAAATCAGATAGATAGTAGCATTCCAGTTGCTATAGAAGACTGGTAATACAAATAATTAAAATTTTAAGTGGGGGGGAGAGACTGTGCCAAAAATAAATAAGACCAAAGGAATTTCCCGTAGAGAAATGTTGGCTAGTACAGCTGCGATATCTGCAGGCACCATATTAAATGGGTGTGCCAGCATGGACGTATCATCATCTCCTCGTAACTCGATAACTATTCCAGGTATAGAAGAACCCATTACTATCATCTAATACCCCCAGTCATAATCAGAAAATTGTAAATCGTATAGCCCCAATATTGACCTGGTAATAAACAGGTCAATAAGTCTGGTATTGTATGTCAGACATCCTTGATATTTTCATAATTAACATTCGTTATATTGTTCACAATAATTGAAGTAAAATACAATAAAAAACCCCAAAATTCCTCATCTTGCGTCGACTTTGGTGATTGCCTTATGCTACATATAATTGTACTATGCAGGCTGTTCGTAAATGGAAGGTTTGTTTAATCAGTTGGACGTATATGGACATCGCAACTGTGTCAATTCACAAGCCTAAACACGTAAAGCCGCCATGATTATTTGAATATATGGCTACCATGATAAATCACCGTGTTGGTGATCAGGCTACGTGTTACTTCCGTCAAACAGTGTGGGGGGATTGATGATGGATGTGATCAGGATAGGATTGTTATAATTAAATTTTCTGGTCACTCTATAAATTTATTTTATCTATGGTTTTCATGCGAAAAAAAATTTCCGGGATATCTCATATAATGATGGATTCATCAGATCCAGCGCTTGTATCCTAATCTGATTTCAACTTAATTATCTGACTTAAAAATAGAGAGAGTATTATGGATTTTGATCGTGGACTTCAACTAACTCAGGATCTAAGGGCAAATCTTGGCAAGGTGGTTAAAGGCCACGATACTGGTGTCGATTTATTGGTTATAGCTTTAATGGCCAAAGGACATATCTTGCTGGAATCTGTCCCTGGTGAGGGTAAGACGCTTTTGTCGACAACCCTGGCTGCATCTATTAAAGGGATGTCAGCGGGAAGAATATCTGGTCAACCTACCCTAAAACCTTCCGATCTGCTCGGTGCTGAAGTTGCCTCCGAGGGAGCAGATCGGTTTGAGCTTATCAAGGGCCCAATATTTAATAACATTGTTTTGTTTGATGAATTAAATCGTACAGATCCTAGGACACAGTCTGCACTGTTAGAAGCGATGCAGGAACACCAGGTTACAATAGGGACCAGCTCACACTTACTGCCACAACCATTTCATGTAATTGCCACACAAAACCCCTTATCACACGAGGGCACGTGGGAGTTGGATGCTGCTGCTAAGCAACGTTTTTTGGTAAGAATCGAGTGGACATTCTCCACTCGTGATATTGAATTTCAGATTGCTCGAGAGGCAAAGGCATCACTAAAAGAAAACCTTAAAAACATCAAGCCGGTAATAACGCGCGATGAATTTGCTGATATACAGGATATGATTCAAGAGCAAGTAGTTATGTCTGATGCAATGGTTCACTTAATGAATGCTGTGACGGTTGCCACTAGAAGAAGTGATCCATCTTATCCATCGGAAGTTTTTGATAATTCAGGTCTCGGTAATGAAGTAATCAGTCCATCTGGTGGTGCAAGTTCAAGAACTACCAGTTTCTGGCCGCCGTTTTTACGAGCGAATGCATTTTTTAACGGTCGTAAACATGTTGTTCCATACGATATTTTTTCAACCGCCGTTCCTATCTTAAACCACAGACTGGAAACCAGTTATCCGGTTGATACTGCAAACTTGATTAACATTATCCTGTCAGAAAGAGGTTATGCGTACAACTACACCGCATAAAGGTAATCAGTCAGCATTTGATCGCAAGGCGTTACAGGCGCTAGGCGTATTAATGCCTATAAAACTATCGCCACAAAAGATTTTACCTGGCAGGCATCCGCTTGGACGCGCGGGTGACGGATTAAGATTTTTACGTACCAGACCTTTTATACAAGGTGAAGATAATCCCAGAGACATAGATAAATTTAGTCCTCCGGGTGAACGCCTGGTAATTGAATTTGAAGGAGAAGCGCAAGCTTCGGTTACTTTGCTTGCTGATGTTTCAGACTCAATGGCAATTCCATTTAAATCATCATTAAGAAATGCTTGCCTTATGCAGTTGACATATTCTTTATGGCGCTCTGGAGATCAAGTAAAAACTATCTTTTTTAGTTCTGAGATACACCAGGAGATTAAAGGTGCAAATTTAAAGACACAAATGGAGCTTTTGAATAGCAATCTCAGCAACATTACATCTCATGACACTACGAATATTTCCACAGTGCTAAAAAAGTACATGCATCAGGTACAACGTAGTGTGCCTGATATATTATTTGTTGTTTCAGATTTTGTATCGTTACAAAAAAAAGATTTTAGTCTTGATTCTGAATGGCGACGTGTTCTTAACCACTTACGACACAATTTAATACCAGTAATTGTGACATTTAAAGTCCCGTCTGGCGTCCGGGGTATGTTAAAAGTTTGGGATCCTGAAAGACAATCTCGACGACTGACATGGTTCTCTTCGTCACGTGTTAGAAAGATTAACCGGGAAGAGAAAGAAAGGGTTGCAGCATTAACAAGTACGTTTAGATCCGTGGGTCTGGACTATTTAATCATAACAAGTCAACGAGAAATATATCCACAGTTGGCACAATTGGCACGTAACCGTAGACGCAGGAAAAATTAAAATGTTGAGTACTAGACAGATATCAAAATCAATCATATTCAGTTTAATATTCGTATGGAATGCGAGTGCATCGGAATATGTGCCGGATGTTTACCAGGATGATTACATAATTGTTCGAGCAGGAATCGAGGAAGCGGGTCGTGTCCCTGTACACTTAGGTGATAAATTATCTTTGGTTATTGAAGCGGAATTTCCAGGTAATGAGGTTATTGTAGAAAATATTGATGAGCAATTGTTTGAAAGGAGTTGGGGTTCAGAAAAAGGAATTAGTTTGATAAATCCACCTGAGATAGTAAGGAATGACGATACAAATGGAACAACAATTCTGCGTAGTACATTCAGTTTTCAGGTAATCGATTGCCCAGGAGAGCTAACCAGTTGCCGGGGAAATAAACTATATGAATTGCCCATAATCAGTCTGGGCTATCAGATTGTTGACGTCAGTGGAAATGTAGTAAATAACAAATCAGTTCGATTTAATCCGGTGCCCGGTAGTGTGGTGGTGATGCAGGCCCTGGATATTAGAGGGGAAGGTGGACTGGAAAAACTCTCTGATTATTTAGGTAATGCCGGATATCCGGCCGCACTGGAACTTATAAAAGAAAATGAGACAGGTATGTGGCCGTTAATAATCGGTGGATTGGTTTTCTTTGCGAGTTTTTTCCCAGTCTTATTTACCAATAATGCTCCACGCAGAACAGATGATCCTAGAAGAGCTCGAAACCGTTGGGAAAAGGTTCTCGTTTTTGCTGAAGACAAAAGTGATGAATTATCCGATGAAGAATGGTCTGATCTATTGCGACGTTGTGTGACATGGTACTGCATGGATGAATACAGCATTAATCCTTATACCTGGTTAAGTGATGAGAATACAGAAGGAGAAAGTCAGGCTGTTTCAAGTTTACGAGCTTACTTTGTTGAGGTATTGAATCAAGAAGGCATTGATAAATCATTAAGGTCAGATTATGTAAATAAATTTTCTGCTCTAACCAGTACATTAGCCTGAGAGTTTGTTGGAGATAACTTTTGATTGACTGGGATAGCCTGAATTTAGATAGAATCTGGCCAATGTGGTTGGGTATTAGTGTTGTTATTGTTCTGCTAGCACTATGGTACTCACAACATCGAGTTCATTTCCCTGACATCATGCTCATTAATAATACAGTTACCAATAAGGGTATCGTCGATCGTCTTCCTTCAATATTGGGAAGTTTAATTTTATTATTT
>CAUZRI010000075.1:0-7773 GCA_963582285.1 Gammaproteobacteria bacterium
GACGTACTACGCATAGCGGAGACGAAACTTACCAAACCAGAAAAAGGGCAGGTATTAATTAAGGTTGCTGCTGCTGGAGTTAATCGGCTTGATATTTTGCAACGCAAGGGGTTGTACCCCCCACCACCTGGCACCACTGATATTCCTGGGGTCGAGGTTGCTGGTGAGATAGTAGAAGTGTCAAATGACTGCGGTTATTTATCACAAGGTGACCAGGTCTGCACGCTACTTTCAGGTGGTGGTTATGCAGAGTATGTCGTCGCTGACGCACCGCTTTGCCTACCTGTACCTAAAGGGCTAAACCTGATAGAGGCGGCGTCCTTGCCTGAAGCCCTGTTTACTGTATGGACTAATATATTTGATATCGCTAATCTAAAATCAGGAGAGACTTTCCTGGTACATGGTGGTTCCAGTGGTATAGGCACCATGGCGATACAATTGGCCAAGGTTTTTGGCGCAAGGGTCATCACTACAGCGAGAAGCGACGTAAAGTGCAATTATTGCAAAGCACTTGGAGCAGATATTGTTATCAATTATAAGACCCAGGACTTTACTAATGTGTGTCTAGCAGAGACGAAAAATATGGGGATTAATGTAATCCTGGATATGGTGGGTGGTGATTATTTGCAAAAAAATATCAAAATCGCAGCAGAGGATGGACGTATCGTTATTATTGCTGCTATGAATGGATTCAAAACTGAAATTAATTTATTACAAATAATGCAAAAACGCATCAAGCTTACGGGCTCTACTCTGCGCTCCCGTAGTCTGGATTTTAAGAAACGTATTGCGAGTAATTTAATCGAATCTGTATGGCCGTTGCTGGAAACAGGTAAGATTAGACCCGTTATCTATCGGACTTTCCCCTTATCACAAGCTGGATCTGCCCATCAATTAATGGAAAATAATGAACATACTGGCAAGATTGTGCTGGATTTAAACTAATCGCATAAATTTTTTTAATTCCTGTCAATAGTCCGTATAATCCGCATTTTTTATATGTAACGGATGAATGAGGGAACATTAAATATGGCAAAAATTACATTTATCAGCCCAGAGGGTAATCAGACCGAAATTACTGCAGAAAACGATATCAGCCTGATGGTTTCAGCAATTAATAACGGTGTTGATGGCATTATCGCTGAATGTGGCGGTGCATGTAGCTGTGCAACTTGCCATGTTATCGTTGACCCGGACTGGTATGGAAAACTGCCTGAACCTCAAAATCTTGAAAAAGACATGCTGGAATTTGTTGCAGAACCATCAGATACCAGCCGGTTAAGTTGCCAAATCAAAGTCACCGATGAGCTGGATGGTCTGATTGTTACGGTCCCATCAGCACAATATTAAAATAAAATATATTTGTAATTAACTAATCCTCAATCTGAATCTGTTAGTAAGCAATCGTAATATTGCAGAGGCAATCTATCTGAGCTTTTTGGGGATGTGGTTTTACAAATATAAATTGACACTAAATATAGGCTAAATACACAATAATCACTTAAAACATTACTTAAACAAAGGTCCCTGCACTATAACCAGAGGCCCATGCCCACTGAAAATTAAACCCTCCTAAATGACCCGTTACATCAAGTACCTCTCCAACAAAATATAAACCTGGTTGCTGTTTGGCTTCCATCGTTTTGGAACTGATCTCATTTGTATCAACACCACCCAGGGTGACTTCTGCAGTGCGATAGCCTTCTGTTGCAGAAGGCTTTAATATCATATGATTAACTTTGCTCCCGATATTAATTAATTGTTTATCACTAAATTCTGCCAAAGGACGTTCTGAAAATTCTTGCCACCACAGGTTTTGTAACTCTATAACAAGTGATTTTGCTAATTTTTTACTGAGGAAGGTCCTCAGCAGAATATTTCCATAATTATATTTTGCTACCAGTAATTGAGCGTTTGCATCTACGCCTGGCAAAAGATTAATACTGATTTCATCACCCGGACACCAGTAATTAGAAATCTGCAAGATTGCAGGTCCACTGATTCCCCGATGCGTAAACAGCAAATTTTCAGTAAACACCTGATCATTGCATTGGACCTCTACCTCAAGGGCAAGACCCGATAATCGCTCGCAAACAGGCTTCATTATCCCACTGAACATAAAAGGCACCAGTCCTGCACGGCGCTGCGTCAAGCCAATTGCAAATTGTTTAGCGACCTCGTAACCAAAACCGCTGCCACCTAGCTTCGGTATTGAGAGTGCACCGGTCGCTATGACGATAGAATGACAATCGAGAATGAATGTTTCATGATCCTTGCCAACTCCTACCACACCATTTACAGAATAACGTCGTGTGGAATCTTTGGACATTGAATCTATATTATCAATATTATTTTTTAGTGACGTAATAGCCTTAACGTCACAATGGTCTTTTATTTCTACTCCGACTGTCTCGCATTCCTGCAACAACATATTTAATATGTCTTTGGCTGAATCCAGACAAAATAATTGATTATGCTTACGAACTTCGTATTTAATTCTGTGTCTTTCCACCATAGCGATAAAGTCAGAGGGTGTATAACGATTTAGAGCAGACGTACAAAAATGAGGGTTGCTGGAGATGAAGTTTTCAGGTTCTACGAATTCATTGGTAAAGTTACAACGACCACCACCTGACATGAGTATCTTTTTACCTACTTTGTTCGACTTTTCCAGCACCAAAACCTGTTTTCCCCGTGCGGCTGCGGTAAGTGCACACATCAAACCAGCTGCACCAGCTCCCAGGACAATGACATCGTATTCGTGACACCAGACATTCACTACGTTCACAAAAAATTCCAACCAGGAATATAATGATTATATTGTATTACACGGAGGATCATATTTAGAATTACCAGACTAACGGATGTTTGTGCAAGCTTATACTTAAATGAACGATACTTTGCGTCCGTTAATACGCACTACTCCCACTCGATGGTTGCTGGTGGTTTACTTGATATGTCGTAGGTTACTCGTGAGATACCACCAGTCTCGTTTATTATCCTGCTGGAGACATGTTCCAAAAATGAATAGGGTAGGTGCGCCCATCTGGCGGTCATAAAATCTACAGTTTCAACAGCCCGTAGGGCAATAACATATTCATAAACGCGTGCATCACCTTTTACACCGACGGACCTGATCGGTAGAAAAACTGCAAATGCCTGACTGACTTTATCATAAAGATTATTAATTCTAAGTTCTTCAATAAAAATACTATCAGCCAATCTAAGCATGTCTGCAAATTCCTTCTGGACCTCTCCTAATATGCGAACACCTAGTCCCGGGCCAGGAAATGGATGTCGATATACCATTTCTTTTGGCAAGCCTAATTCAATACCCAATTCCCTTACCTCATCCTTGAACAGTTCCCGTAATGGTTCTACGAGCTTGAGATGCATGTTTTCGGGCAATCCCCCCACGTTATGATGTGATTTTATAACATGCGCCTTGCCAGTCTTTGCTCCTGCCGACTCAATCACGTCGGGATATATTGTTCCTTGTGCTAACCAGCTAACGTCCTCAAGCTTCGCGGCCTCCTCTTCAAATACTTTAATAAATTCCCGACCAATAATCTTTCGCTTTAACTCTGGATCAGCTTCCCCTGATAATGCTTTCATAAACCTTTTTTCTGCGTCTACACAAATCAAATTTATGCCCATATGCTGCGCAAAGTTGTCCATTACCTGTTGTCGTTCATTTAATCTTAACAAACCGTTATCCACAAACACACAAAACAGTTTATCGCCGATAATTTTATGGAGTAACGCTGCTACCACGGATGAGTCAACACCACCGGACAAGGCAAGTAAAACCTTATCGTTTCCAACTGTTTTTTTTATATTCCGACTTGTTTCCTCTATTACATTTGTCATGGTCCATAAAGAATTACAACCAACAATGTCATGAATAAATCGGCTGAGTATCGCCTTGCCTTGAATAGTATGTGTCACCTCAGGATGAAACTGGATCCCATAAAACTTACGCGCTTCATCCGCAATTGCAGCAATGGGTGCGTTATCTGATGATGCAATAACCTTAAAACCATCGGGTAATTGTTCAACCTTATCGCCGTGGCTCATCCATACATGTAATAGACCATGTCCTTCTTCATTGCTTTCATCTTGAATATCTTTAAATAATTGTGAATGACCTCTGGCCCTGACTGTAGCATGCCCAAACTCCCGTAACTCTGACGTATCAACCTTTCCTCCAAGTTGCTTCGCCATAGTTTGCATACCGTAACAAATACCCAACAGTGGTATATCAAGTTCAAAAACTATTTCAGGTGCCTTTACATCAGTTAGTCCAGTAACTGAATCCGGACCACCTGAAAGTATTATGGCCTTAGGATCAAAATTACGTATCTCTGCTTCTGTCAAATCATAAGGATGAATTTCGCAATAAACATTTAGTTCTCGAACGCGTCTAGCAATCAATTGCGTATACTGTCCGCCAAAATCCAGAATAAGTATTTTTTCAGAATGAATATTCATGATGTGTCTTTATTGAGTAACGAGACAGAATAATTAAAATAAATCGTAGGCTTGAGTATCTGGAAGAAATCCAGTTCAATATTTACGTTGCCCTTTTATATACACCTTTTATGCCCTGTAATTCGGCGGTTCTTTAGTAATAGTAACGTCATGAACATGGCTTTCCCTGACACCTGCACTAGTCAATCGGACAAATACGGGTTTGGTACGTAATTGTTCCAGATCCTGGCATCCGGTATATCCCATGGAGGCCCTTAATCCCCCAAGTAATTGATGGACTATAGCGTCCAGTGGTCCTTTATACGGTACTCGCCCTTCTACACCTTCTGGAACTAATTTTACAATTTCATCACTTTCCTGAAAATACCGATCAGATGAACCATGCTTTTGTGACATTGCACCCAGTGATCCCATGCCCCGGTAGGATTTGTAGGATCTACCCTGAAACAATTCTATTTCACCCGGTGCCTCTTCCGTTCCAGCAAAGATCCCACCTATCATTACCGAATGTGCACCCGCTGCAATAGCCTTTGCCACATCACCAGAATAACGAACGCCACCATCAGATATGACAGGAATACCAGACTTTTTAATACCCTCGACAACATCGCTAACAGCGGTAATTTGTGGCATCCCAACTCCAGTAATGATCCTCGTTGTACAAATTGATCCAGGACCGATACCAACTTTTACAGCGTCTACTCCCGCCTCGACAAGTGCCTTCGCACCATCAGCAGTTGCGACATTTCCTGCAATTACCTGACTATCTGAATAATTTGATTTAATCCATCTAACCATAGAAAGCACTCCCTCAGAGTGGCCATGGGCAGTATCAACTACGATTACATCCACGCCTGCACCTATTATCGCTTGTATCCTTTCTTCAGTACCAGCCCCAACCCCAACGGCAGCACCGACACGTAGGCTTTCAGCATCGTCTTTGCAGGCATTAGGATATTCGAGGGATTTATTGATATCTTTTACTGTGACTAAACCGCGCAATGAAAAGTTATCATTCACAACCAATACCTTTTCTATCCTGAATTTATGTAGTAATGCAGTAATTTCATCGTTGCTAGCACCTTCCTTAACGGTAACAAGACGCTCTTTAGGTGTCATTACATCTTTCACAGGGTTTTCATAACCTGTTTCGAATCTTAAATCTCTATTGGTTACTATCCCAACCAGCTCTTCTCCATCAACTACCGGGACACCAGATATTTCATTTAAACTAGTTAATTCCATCACTTCTCGAATACTGGTCAAAGGTCCCACTGTTATTGGATCACGAATAACCCCTGCCTCATATTTTTTAACCTGTCTTACTTGCCTGGCCTGGTCGGCAGGACTCATATTCTTATGGATAATGCCAATTCCCCCTTCCTGGGCAATAGCAATAGCAGTCTTAGCCTCTGTCACAGTATCCATCGCCGCTGAAAGCAGCGGGATATTAAGTGTAATATTACGCGTCAACCTGGTTTCAAGCTTAACCTCACGCGGCATAATCTGTGAGTACGCGGGTACTAGTAATACATCATCAAAAGTGAGGGCTTCTTGTGTAATTCGCATTTTAGGAACAGACCAGAAAAAATGTAGAATGTCGTATTATAGAGAAAGAACCCTATTGGGTAAATCGAACATTGATATAATAAGCACAAGTTTTAAGTGGGAATTAATTTAGTGCCTGAAAGCATAAGCTCCAAAATTCGAGATATATATACTGTTACCCGACTTAACCGAGAAGTCAGGGCTGTTCTGGAAGATAGCTTTCCGGTTATTTGGGTTCAAGGTGAAATATCAAATCTGGCACAACCAGCATCGGGGCATATCTACTTTACCCTCAAAGATCGCTCGTCCCAGGTTCGCTGCGCTATGTTCAAAAACAGGAAAATTTTTCTGAAATTTTTACCAGAAAATGGAATGGCTGTGATATTAAAGGCAAATATCAGTCTTTATGAAGGCAGAGGTGAATTTCAAATTATCGTTGAGGCCATGGAACCAGAAGGCGTAGGTGCACTTCAACTCGCATTTGAACAATTAAAGGGAAGGTTACAAAAGGAAGGCTTATTCGATGAACAAAATAAAAAGCCATTACCACTCTTTCCAGACAGTATTGGTGTTATTACATCCCCGACTGGTGCTGCTATTAGAGACATACTTAATGTCCTGAAAAGGCGTTTTCCTTTGTCTAATGTGGTTATTTATCCTGTAGCTGTGCAAGGGGCAGATGCTACCGGAATGATAGAAAATTCAATTCAGACTGCAAATCGGCGAAATGACTGTGACGTAATTATACTTGCTCGTGGCGGTGGTTCATTAGAAGATCTCTGGTCATTTAATGAGGAAAAGGTTGCCAGGGCTATATTCGATTCCACTATTCCTATCGTATCTGGCGTAGGTCATGAAATTGACTTTACAATTGCCGATTTTTTAGCTGATAAACGGGCACCAACACCCTCTGCAGCAGCAGAACTCGTTAGCCCGGACCAAAATAGTTTGCTGGAATCTACCGAATTGATAAAGGACCGACTGGTTTTATCCATTAATCACCAAATAAACTCTCTCAGGTCACAGATAAATAATTATAAAAAAAGCATAATTGATCCAGTTAAACATTTTCAGCATCATAGCCAACGACTGGATGACTTCGCTACACGAATTCAACGGTCAGTTTCAAATTCCTTTGCTTTAAAACAATCGATTATAAAGAAATTACGTGCAGAAATTTATCAATTCAATCCTATCATGATACTTAAACTGCAGAATGAAAAATGCCAATATCTAGATAAACAACTGCAAATGGTAATGTTTAGTAAACTTAAAATGGTATCTGAAAAAATTGAACGTGCAGGTAATACTCTACATACAGTTAGTCCTTTGGCTACTCTGGAAAGAGGTTACTCAATTGTAACAAATGTAGAAAATAGCAATATAATAAATCATATCGAAAATGTTAGTATCGGGACTAAAACCAAAACAGAAATCAAGAACGGCATATATTATTCCAAGATCACTAAAGTAGAGAAAAAATGAATCGCCAACTCAATTTACTTACATTCATTCTGACAATTATCATATGTCAATATCCCTCCGCACAAACTTTAATTGGAGCAGAAAGTGTTCCAGGCGGAGTAGCAGTAATCAATCTAAATCAACAGCAACGTCCTGAAGTCTATTTCAGAAATAAACAGGTTATGGTAATCGGTGAGTCAGATAATTGGCAAGCCATAGTTGGTATCCCTCTCAATAGTAAGATAGGCACACATGAGTTGGAAATTCGAA
>CAUZRI010000076.1:0-7722 GCA_963582285.1 Gammaproteobacteria bacterium
GAACAAGATATCAGGCCACTATGGGATGCACCATTAATCTTTCTCATATTATTGCTGCTTAAATCGCTGGAATGGATATTAAGGCGTCGATGGAGAACAATTTAATGAAAGCCTTGTTGATAACGTTACTGGTATTTTATTTTCCAGTGTCAGCATCTGCCGAATTATATGTAACGATTATCCAGGGTCTGGATGGCACCCCACATTATAATCAACAATTTAGTGACCAAACCGAGACACTCAAATCCGTAACGGAATCAATAGCAGATAACAATCGTATTCAGTTATTTTTCGGAGAAGATGCCACACGTGACAATATTTTGTCACACTTCCAGAATTTGAAGAACACAATAACAGCACAAGATCGTGTTTCTGTTTTTATGGTTGGGCATGGCAGCTTTGATGGCTATGAGTATAAATTTAATATTCCAGGTCCTGATTTAACAGATGCAGATATAGCCGGTTTTATGGATGCATTGCCCGCCGAGATTCAGTTGCTGGTAAATACCAGCAGTGCCAGCGGTGTCTTAAATAATAGTTTAAAAAATGATTCTCGTGTGCTGATTACCGCAACACGTAATGGCAATGAACGTCTAGCAACACGTTTCGGCGAGTATTTTTTTAATGCCTTTGATAATCTTTCTGCTGATATAAATAAAAATAATGCAATTACTGCACAGGAGGCATTTGATTACGCTGTACGGGAAGTGACGGATTATTTTGAATCTCAGGGGCAACTTGCAACAGAACATGCAGAAATATCGGGGACCCATGCCAGCCAGTTTGTTTTGGCCCGCATTGGACTTAAAGAACCCAGTAGTGATGACCCAGAGCTTACCAGACTGATTAGCGAACGCAGTGAAATAGACGTAAAAATAGAAGAGCTACAGTTAAATAAATCAAATCTGCAAGCGGAAGAATTTTTGAATCAGTTGCAGAGTTTGATGATAGATCTCTCCATCGTGCAAGAGAAAATTGATGAAGTAACCGGTGGAGACGAGTTATGAAATTAACTGCCACCGTGGTGCTGGGTTCTCCTCTCACCATATTTATCGTACTTGCCATCGGTTTTAGTAATTTGAATGCTAGACCTATCCATTATGGTTCAATTGATAATGAGGATCTTAATCTGTGTGATGCGCTGCAGTGGAAGGGTAAACGCCAGGATGCAGAGGTATGTTATCGGCAGCTATTTCAAGCCTCCAGTGATCCGTTGATCCATGCGGAAGCCAGTTGGGCATTAGGTGACATCAAGACTGCAAATTCCTTGTTTCAGGCAGCAGTTAAATCCTCGCCAGAAGATGCAACTGTCCGTATTCGATGGGCAGATTTATTTATGCAAACCTATCAGTATCAGGATGCGATGGCATTATTCCAGGAGGCCTTAGCCCTAGCGCCAGAAAATGCCTACGCCAGGATTGGTGCAGCAAGGGCATTGGTGGAACGTTTTGAGTCAGATGCCCGTAAATATATCGATGATGTCCTTGCAGATAGTTCTGCCGCCGCGGGCGCCCGATTTCAGGCCTTGTTATTACTGGCGCGTATGTCTATGGAAAGTACAGATATGCTTAGTGCCGTTGCTAGTCTGAATGACGCGGAGACATTAGCCATTTCCGAAGAGCTACCGCAACTTGAAATTTATGCCTTGTTTGCCAGCATGGATTTAATGGATGGGAATGATAATTCTGACTGGATAAGCCGAGCATTAGAGGAAAACCCGGCATACGGTGATATTTATGCCATCCCCGGATATTTTTTCTGGGTTACTCGCCGGTATCGTGAGGCAATAGAATTATTTGGCAAGGCGGTTGAGGTGGAACCTGACCACTGGGTAGCCCATATGGAAATGGGTATCAATCTGTTACGCGACAATCAGGTAACGCGTGCTCGTCAACAAATGGAAATTGCCTATCAGGGCGATCCGTATAATCCAAAAACTGTCAACACATTACGTTTACTCGATACCTTTGATGAGTATGATTTGATTAACAGTCCTGAACAACCGCCAGCAGATGGTTTTCCCAGAATTATTTTTAGATTACATAAAGATGAAAGCAAGGTATTAATTAGCTACGCTGAGGATCTCGCTGAACGAGGCATTAAAGAATTTACAGAGCGTTATAAATTCGAACCTAAAGAACCGGTAATTGTAGAAATCTATCCGAATCATGATGACTTTGTGGTCAGAACAATAGGCATGCCGGGTGTGGGTATCCTTGGTGCGACCTTTGGCTATGTGTTTGCGATGGATTCGCCAACTGATCATGCGGACAATGAATACCATTGGGGCACGACATTATGGCATGAGCTGGCACATGTATTTACCCTGGAAACCACCGATCATCTGGTCCCTAGATGGTATAGCGAGGGAATATCCGTATTTGAAGAATGGCGATTTGGTCCAATTAAAGGTATACGAATTCCAGTAAATGTACTTGGTGCAATGGCAGAAGATAAATTTTTACCCATTGCAGAATTAGACAGCGGATTTATCAGGCCCACATATGATGAACAAGTGATAGTGTCCTATATGCAAGCAGGTCTGATCTGCGAATATATTTACCGTCAGTTTGGTAATGATAAAATTGTGGAGTTACTTTCAGTATTTAAAGAGGGTATGGAAACTGGACAGGCTATACGCAAAACACTGGAGATATCCCCCTCAAAATTTGATGATGGGTTTAATGATTTTGTCGAAAGTGAATACGGTGATTTATTGAGCCAGCTCGATACCTGGAAAAAACTCCATCAACGGGCATTACAAGGTGTTGCCGGTTCCGATTGGAAAATAGCAAAGGAATCTGCTGAAAAGGCACTGGATATTTTTCCAGATTATGTAGAAAGTGACAGCCCGTATCTATTTTTAGCGAAGGCAAATGCTGAACTTGGTGACGAAGAAGCTGAGCTCGATACACTAATGCAATTTTGGCAACGAGGTGGTTACACTATGGAGGCAGTTTGGCTACTCGCTCGAAAATTATATCATCGAAACAACATAGATCAGGCGATTAAGGTTCTAGATTCACTAAATCTGGTTGATCCATTTGATATTGATATACATAGTACCCTTGGAGATTGGTTAATTGAGGAGGGAAAACCGGACTCAGCATTAAATGAATATAAGGTTGCATTGGCAATGAAACCCCATGACCTGGCGGCAGCATATTACCGGGTTGCCCATGCAAATCATTTGTTGGATCGTCGGGATGAAGCTCGAAAAAATGTATTATCTGCCCTGGAGATTGCGCCCCATTATCGGCCAGCACAAAAATTACTATTGGAAACAACAAAAACACAATAACAATAAGGAGATACTGAAACCTCATGTCCGACGATCAAATTAATTCAGCGGCACTTGACTCCGATGAAGTTCGCCCAATGGTGGAATCCTTCAGAGACACGATGGAACGTATTCGTACCGAAGTTAGAAAAGTTATTATCGGCCAGGAAGAGGTCGTAGAACAATTATTGATTACCCTGTTGGTGGGTAGTCATTGTTTAATTACAGGCATGCCTGGAACCGCGAAGACGCTACTAGTGAGGACACTTGCCAACTCATTAGGGCTGACATACAAACGCATCCAGTTTACACCTGACTTAATGCCTACGGATGTGACAGGCACAGATATTATCGAGGAAGACTCAACTACGGGGCACAAAACCTGGACATTTGTCCCTGGTCCAATTTTTACCAATGTTCTGCTTGCCGATGAGATCAATCGTACTCCCCCAAAAACCCAGTCTGCTTTACTGGAGGCGATGCAGGAATACTCTGTTACCGTCAGGGGCAAGAACCACATCCTCCCCCCACCATTTTTGGTATTGGCAACCCAGAACCCCATTGAGCTGGAAGGCACATATCCCTTACCTGAGGCCCAATTGGATCGATTTCTGTTTAATGTGATCCTGGATTATCTAAATGATGATGAAGAACTTGCAGTGGTTAATCGTTTTACCACCCGAGTTGATATGCCTGAAGTTAATGTTTGTACCAATGCAGAAGATATCCTCAATTTTCAATGGCTGGTACGTCAGGTACCCGTATCGGACGCCGTTAGTCGCTATGCTGTAAAACTAGTGCGTGCAACGCGTCCCAAGGATCCTTCAGCATCTGACGGTGTCAAACGTTATGTAAATTTTGGTGCCAGTGTTCGTGCCACCATGTTTCTAACACTCTCAGCCAAGGCACATGCATTGTTAGAGGGACGCTATCATGTTTCCGAAGAAGATATAGCGGGGGTATATTTACCCGTATTAAGACACCGGGTGTTGACAAATTATCTTGCAGAATCCGACGGCATAGATGTGGATGATGTACTCAGAACTGTGCTGGATCATGTGAAATCCTGATACGTAAGATGTCGTCTATTTCCCAATCATCACCTACACGTCTGCTCAAGCCAGACGTGTTGGCACAATTATCCAATCTGAAAATTATTGCCAGGGCAGTGGTAGAAGGTTTTTTAATCGGATTGCACCGGTCTCCACTGTTTGGGTTTAGTCAGGAATTTGTGGAATATCGCCCGTATGCTGAAGGAGATGATTTGAGATTCATAGACTGGAATGTCTATGCCAGAAGTGAGAAGACATATATTAAACGTTTTCTGGGTGAGACCAATAGTCATATGGTATTACTACTGGATTCCAGTGCCTCCATGGAATTTGGATCGTTGGATGTCAACAAATTTCAATATGGTCAATTTCTTGCAGCCAGCCTTGCCTTTCTTGCATCCAAGCAACACGATGCAGTGGGTTGTATTATTTTTGATGATGAAGTTCGTGAATACAGAGAACCATCAACCCGAAGCGGCAAGTTAATGGGTGTGTTGCATGCTATAGACAATGCCACCCCATCCAGAGGAACAGATTTTGATAAGCCATTCCAACACTTTTGTGAATATTCAAATCGGAGGGGATTGGTGGTAGTCATCTCGGATTTTTATTGTGATGCCGAGGAAATGATCGAGGGAGTACGTCCACTTGCCTTTAGTGGGCAGGACATCATCCTGTTTCAGTTACTGGATCCTGGAGAAATAAATCCAGGCTTTAAAGAAGCAGTGTTGTTGGAGGATCTCGAATCCGGTAAGACCGTAGAAGTATCAGGACGATTTATTAAAGAACAATATCCCAAGCGTATCGAGCAACATATTAACGCAATACACGATGCCGCAATCAGCGTAGGCGCAGACCACATTCTGGTAGATACCAGCGAACCACTGGATCAGTGTCTTAGAAACTATTTGATGTTTAGACAGCGTAGAAAATAATGACACTACTTGCGCCATTATTTTTATTGGGGCTTGCGAGTATTGCCTTGCCAATTTGGTTGCATCGTATGAGCACTCAGAGTCCTAAACGAGAGCGATTTAGTTCAGCCATGTTGCTCGAAGAGAGTACACAGCAAACCTATATCAGTAAACAACTGCAATATATTCTTTTATTGGCGCTAAGAATTTTATTTTTGATAATTATGGTAATTGCTTTTGCCAAACCACTAATAACCAAACCCCCAGTTATAGTAGGTGGTGAGGGTAGCGTGTTACATATGATAGTTGTCGATACATCATTTTCTATGAAGTATGGAGATTGGTTAAACATTGCCAGTGAAACTGCTCGTCAAATTGTAAGTGAGTTGGAAAATGAAGACCTGGCACAGATACTCTCTGCCAGCAATAGCGTTGAGATTCTGAATAACCCAACTAACAACCAGAATGAATTGCGTGCTTCGATAAGCAAGTTAACGTCCGGATATGGTCGGCTGGATATGGGTATTCTTATATCCAATCTGGACCGCATAGTTACTGAGTATGGGAATGCCGTTACCATACATTTAATTAGCGATTTTCAGGAGAGTGGATTGCCATCGAAGTTTGCTGATCTGATCCCGGATAGCTTGAATAATAATCTAACTGGCGTTGAAATCCATACCGTTGCAGGAAATGATATTTCAAATCTTTATATAGAATCAGTAGACAGGATTAATACAGAGTTGGAGGTAAGAGTACGTAGCAACATCACTAATCCCGTAGAAACAACTGTAGCGTTACAAATAAATGGTGAACTTCACCAACAAACAATGGAAACTATATCGGATTCTGGAATAGCTGTTTTTCGGTTTACACCTGCTGAATATGAATCCGGTGAAAACAGAATTGAAGTATCAATATTGAATGATGAACCTTTAGTAGATGATAATCATCGTTATGTTGTCATTGACAATACACCGCCACAACCGGTCCTGCTTTTAACAACGAATATTGAATCATTGCCTGTGAAATATCTGACAGCCGCTGTGGAGACATCACAACTAGGCTTTCGGGTTGAGGCTATTGCAGTGAGTAATCTGGATCCTAGAGTATTACAAAGGTATCCCTGGCTAATGATTGACGATCTTGGCATTGTTAATGGGACACTGGCGCCTGTCATTACAGAATATTTAAATACAGGCGGTGCAGTTTTTGCTGCCTTGGGGGACAGGTCAGTGACACTTGATACTCTCCCTGTGATTGATCTTGCGGTTAAAACGTCGCTGCTATCATCTGATAACTCCACACCAAATACCGTTGCCAGGATTGATTTAAGCCACCCGGCATTAGCGGAGACCAGTGGCTGGAGAGATATTAATGTCTCTCGATATTTGAATCTGGATGCCGGGGAGAATACACAAACTTTGGTAAGCCTTGAAGATGGTTCCCCACTGGTCTTAGAACGTAAATTTGACCGTGGACGCATGATTTTGTTGAGCAGCAGCCTGGATAATATACAGAACGATATACCGATCCGACCAGTTTTTGTAAATTTTATTGCTGAAGCTGGTCGCTATTTGTCTGGCGAGCATCAACTACAACAGCACCAGATAGCAGGGGATTATCTGCAATTATTACAAACTGGATCTGCTGCAGGTCAGGTTATTGATCCAGTAGGCCGAGATCTTCTTTCATTAGCAGAGACTCATCGTAGTCAGGATATAAAACTGAACCAGACCGGGTTTTATGAAATCTACACAGCTGATTCTGAAAACCTAGTAGCAGTTAATACTGATTTGAGGGAGTCTGATATGTCAATTATGTCAGAACAAGCCATTTCTGCGTGGCGTGATGCAATGGCTGAACCAATTCAGACTTCGGCCACGGCGGGTCCGGTAAATATTGATCAGGATTCTATTGAAATATGGCATATACTGTTAGTAATTATGGGTATCGTGGTTTTGGCAGAATCTATACTGGGTAACAAATACATCGGATCCGGGAGAGGATACATATAATGGTAACAATCTCTCAGCAACTTGATCAGTTTCTGTCCCATTTTATGGGCCGGTTAAAAAAAGTATGTCTTTTAAAGGGTTCGGCTATTTTAACTGCGGTGGTTTTAGTTGTCTCAGTAATTGGTGCCAATCTCGCAATTCGTTCAGGTTTTTCAAGTGATACCGTTATCACCAGTAGAGTCGTGTTAGTTATTGCGATTGCCGGGATAGTCCTGTTATTTTTCAAACGACCTCTGGATAGTCTAAGGCAAAATCTGGCAGGCATAATCGAAAATCGTTCCACCATATTTAATGGTCGTATTGAAACCTACGCTGGATTAGACGAACAGCATCCCTTAAAAAATTTACTCGCTGAAGATACGCTAAAGATTGCCAGGGAAAATAGTCCAGAAAAACTCATAAATAATAAGGAACTCATTGTCCCAGGTGTAATTACCACGGTATGTGTTTTCCTCTTG
>CAUZRI010000077.1:0-7684 GCA_963582285.1 Gammaproteobacteria bacterium
AGGAGGCAGAGCAACGCCGAGAGCAATTGCCGAGGATGGTGCTCCTTATTCCTACAGAATCGTCATTCCCGCGAAAAGCCTGTCCTGGAATGTTGTAGTCCAGGGCGGGAATCCATGAATATTACCTTCACCACTGTATTTTTGGCCATTTTCACTGCTTTTGAAGTCTACTAACTGATTGATCTAGCAGGTAAAAGGTAATTTCTTATTTAAATTCAACGTACTATGTTAGTTTTTTAAACTATAATACAAGAATACGCTCTAAGACCATACATCGTAAGTAACTAGCTACAACCTTCATGTAGATCATTAACTTGTCTAATTATACAAAAATAAACCCTTCCCCAAACCCCTGGTGCTTAATATCAATGACAAGCTAATACATTTTAGCTCTGCCATAGATTTTTCATTTTGCATGGATGGAAGAACAGCCGTTTCCACAGACAAGTTGTCAGAATTATTCAAGTTATCAACAGAACAATTAGATTTACAGGCGAAAAAGATCGAGGAAGTTAAAAAATTACTGTTCTCAACCATCACAAAATTGGTGGAAGACACTGATGGCATCATTACCGTTATGAATGAACTCGATCCATCATTTTTTTCAAATGATCATAATTGGCGAAAAATTATTATGTCACTCAATGACTGTGACGAAATACATGCAATATTTAACGACACTGGATGACACCATTGGCTACATTCGAAAAGAAAGAATTCTTCAGGGAAAAAATCACAAGACAGTGAAATTGACAATCCAGAATTTGGAGAGACCTGGGGTGTTGGACATTTACTTTCCGAGCTGCAAAATGACTCTGGAACATTAAACGACTTTAAACAGTTGCCGAAAGATAAACCGGTAGAGTTAAGATTAGCACCGGGTAAGCATATAGATATCCTTCTAGCATCATATTTTTGCCAACTTGCCTCAAAAGATAATCACATTCAGTATATTGACAACGAACGGTTAGTAACCCTGAACATGGGGCGTAATATCATCGGTAGAAGTAACAATAGTACCGTTCAGATCAAATCGACGCAGAAAGATGTGTCCAGATCCCACTTGGCAGTTTAGGTGTGCGATTCAAATATTCTCCAACTGACTGATCTTTCCACATCCGGCAGTTTCATTCCATCGACTGTTCCAATTCCTTAAAATAATCCCTGTCATACTGGCGCTCGTGCCCTTGGGTAAAGGCCAGTATCCATTGAATGAATCCGCCCTATGGGCGGTTATTAAATTGATTGGATGCTGGAACGGGTCCAGCATGACGTAAGACACATAATCGTTAAACTTAAAATCGTCATACTGGCGTAGCCTGCCTTGGAATGTTGTAGTACATGGCCAGTATCCAATCGTATAATTGTCGCTAACAGCGACACCACCTGATATCTTTAGATAATCAGAACACAACAATAACTATAGGTAACATATGAAAACACTCAACAAATTAGCGCTATCAATCTTCCTGCTCTGCATAGGCATCACCGGTACTACCAGTGCGCAGAACACAGGAAATTATCCAAGCATGTCTGGCAAGACCATCCTTATCACCGGATCCACCGATGGTTTGGGCAGGGAAGTGGCAACACGTCTAGGTAAACTCGGTGCCAACATGCTTATTCACGGACGCAACGCCCAACGTGGCGCAGAAGTCGTTGCAGAAATTAAACGCAACGGCAGCAATGCCCAGTTTTATCAAGCTGACTTCGGTTCTCTGGACAATGTCCGGAAAATGGCCGAGGCCATAAAACGCGATCACCCACGGCTCGACGTCGTGGTCAATAATGCCGGTTTGGGTTCTGGTTTTGCAGGGGGCAGTCGTGTGGAAAGTGATGACGGGTATGAATTGGTATTTCAGGTTAACTACCTTGCACACTATCTCCTGACCGAGTTATTACTCCCAACTATCCAGGCAAGCGCGCCGGCACGTATTATTAATGTCGCCTCCCGCGCCCAAGGTGCGGTGAACTTTGGCGATCTCATGCTGGAAAAATACCATAGCGGCAGGGCCACCTACCATCGCAGCAAACTCGCCCAAGTATTACATACCTTTCATTATGCCGAACTACTGGACGGTACCGGTGTCACGTTTAATACATTACACCCGGCATCCATGATGGACACCACCATGGTCTCGCAAATGGCAGGTGGCGCACGCACCACCATAGACGAAGGGGCAGGGGTATTAATGTATATCGTCACCTCACCAGAACTGGAAGAAAAATCAGGTGTCTACTTCAACCAATACAACGAAGGCCGCGCCCATGAACAGGCCTACGATCCCATCGCCCGCGCGACACTGGATAAAATGACCCGCGACCTGGTCGGATTACCACAAAGATAATGTAACGCCCCGCCGTCATACTGGCGCATGCCAGTATCCAATAAATGAGTCCGCGCAAAGCGCGGTCATTAAATTGATTGGATGCTGGATCGGGTCCAGCATGACGTAGTGTAGAGTTCGTCATTCCCGCATTACAATGCCGTCATACTGGCGAAGGCCAGTATCCAGTAATACAATCGTGCCGAAGGCACACAAAAATCAGTTACTATAATCCCGCAATATCTAAAACTGCCGAATAACAATCATAATGTTCACAGACACTACAATCCTAATCATCACCTTCGCAAGTTTTATCGCTGCCTACGTTAACGCCGTCTTTGCCACCGGTGGTTACTTCATCATTCTCGCCATCTCTACCTGGGTGATGCCCATGACCACGGCGCTGCCATTACAACCTGCATTTATCTACACATCCTTGATTGCGCGGGTGGCCTATTTTTGGCGACATACCAACTGGCACATTGTGCTGACATTCTGCCTGGGTGCCTTGATTGGTGTCTTTACGGGAGCAAGGACCTTTGTAACGCTTTCTGAAGCCATCCTCAATCTTGCAGTGGGAAGTATGATGTTGTTTATCACCTGGTTACCACCCATAGGCTATCGACCCAAATTTAAATATCCCTATATCCCTGTCGGCATCATTCATGGATTCTTAACTACCGCCATAGGTGGATCAGCCATACTGCAAACAATTATGATGCGTACTACGCTACTCAAACGGCAGGTAACCGGTACCCTTGCGTCCTGTTTCATCGCCATGGAAGCTATGCGTATTATTGGTTATGCCAGTGTCGGATTCGATTATGGTAATTACCTTCCCATGATATTCATGGCCAGTCTCGCCGGGTTACTCGGCACCTTGGTTGGCAAACACACCGAGCACCTGATTTCAGAAAAAGGTTTCAGGATTATCTTTAAATGGTTGATGACCTTTGTCGCCTTGCGGCTAATCTACAGGGGCTGGTTACTGTTTTAATCTCCAACACCGTCATTCGCGCGATAACCATCAATCCGTCGTCCCCGCACTTGTGCCTTGTGTATGGGAGGGGACCTAAGTGATGCGTAATAGAATCCGAATGTCATTAATCCTTTAATAAACTAAATGTCGTCATACTGGAGAAATCCAGTATCCAATCAAATAAAAGTGTCGTCATTCCAACATAGGAAATCACATTGACTATAACTACATTATAATTATACTATATGTTATGGCAAGGATGCGTTTTGAATGGAATGTAGGGAAAGACCGTGCAAATCGAAGAAAGCACGGTCTTACTTTTGAAGAGGCGCAGACTGTATTTCTAGATGAACGCGCACTATTTATGGAAGATCCAGAGCATTCAAAAACTGAAGACAGGTTTCTACTCCTGGGAATGAGTTCTGGATTGTGTGTTATTACTGTCTGCCATTGTTACCGCCAAAGAGATAACGTCATTCGTTTAATCTCTGCACGTAAAGCAACCAAATTAGAACGAGAGCAATATTGGATACAAGTGAAATGAAAAAAGAATACGATTTTTCTAAAGCCAAACGTAATCCTTATGCAAAGGCGCTAAAGAAACAGATTACCATTCGAGTTGAAGAACCAACCATAGAATATTTCCAGGACATGGCCGAGGAAGTAGGCATGCCTTATCAAAGCTTAATCAATTTATACTTGAGAGATTGTGCTAAGTCTGGAAAGAAACTGAATTTCGATTGGAAGTAAACACTCAGTCATTCCTGAGTACCCCTCCGTCATTCTGGAATTCGCAAAGCGAATATCCGGAATCCAGCGAAAGTTAGTAATAACGATAATTCAAATCAACTAGCAAAAATCTATCCCCGTCATACTGGCGCATGCCAGTATCCAATAGATAAAGTACATTAACTCAAATTATAAAAAACTTGATTAATCATCAGTAAAGGTCAATCCTTAATAAAATTCATAATTAAAAAAGAACCCATGCAAATCTCCAACCCCAACATAAACCTCACCTGCACCGATGCCGATATCTACAACAAGATCTTCGATTTCACAGATAAAAGTATCCTCGAACTCGGATGCGGTTCTGCAGCCCATGCGCGTAAAATCGCCGAACTCCATCGAAAATGCCACATAAATGCCCTAGAAGTCGATAAAATCCAACATGAAAAAAATCTAAGCAACGACGCACCTCCTAACATCACCTTCGTCGAGGCCAGCGCCCAGGACATCCCTTTTGACGCCAACACCGTTGATATTGTCTTCATGTTCAAATCTCTACACCATGTCCCGATCGACTTCATGGACACAGCCATGCAGGAAATCAAACGCGTCCTTAAGCCCGGCGGTATGGCCTACATATCTGAGCCAATCTTCGCAGGCGAATACAACGAAATCATGCGCATCTTCCACGATGAAGAGGTCGTCCGTAAACACGCCTTCGCCGCAGTAAAAAAAGCAGTTGAATCAAATCTTATGAACCTGAAAGAAGAAATATTTTTCAAAACCGAAAGCAAGAAAGAAAGCTTCGAAATTTTTAAGAATGAAATCCTCAATAGAACCTTCGTCGAACACAAACTGGACGACGAAACCTGGGCAAATGTTGAAGAGATGTTTGAAAAGAACATGACAGAAGATGGAGCGGTATTTTTACAACCACATAGAGTTGATTTACTTGAATCAAAAACGATACTTTGATCTCAATGACGACTATAAATTCTCAAAAAACTGTGGTCTGTCCTTTAGATCTAAATCAATAAAGTCAGTGTCGATCGAAAGAATAATTAAGGTCAGAGAAACATTTCATATATATATTTATAAAATATTACTACTTTGACCCCACATCCATAAGGATAGAAAAGACCATTGAATGGAATGTACTATATTTGTAAGTAAAATAGTTTTTAGATTCGACCCCACAACGTAGGTAGAGGAGATCCAAGCATGAAGAAAAGTAAGGTGGCAGGATCGCGGAGGAAGTTTCTTAAAAAAATGGGTGGCGGGGCAGTGGGGGTAGCAGCGGCCTCGTCGGTATCCTTATCGGGTTGTTCGAGTCCATTGGGATCGTGGGATTCCACCTATGATTGGGTCTGCATAGGTTCTGGAATAGAGGGTGGCTTGGCAGCATCCATCTACGGGCATGACCTGGGTTTCAAGACCCTGCTTATCGAGGAATCAGATTTGCTGGGTGGCAACGCGGGATTTCACAGCCTTTTCTATGTGCCTCAAAATCACTTGATGACCGAAGCCGGTATTCCCGATTCGCGGGACGAGGCCCAGAGTTGGCTGCGTTATGTTGGCGGGGGTTACAACTCATCTGAATTCATCGACGCCTTTGTAGATCATGCGCCCCGGGCGGTGGAGTATATACACAAGAAGGCGGGTGTTGAGTTTTGGATGTGTGCGGCCCCTGATTTTTGGCATCAGCAGAGTGAGGGGGGCTTCCGTTACCGGGAAGATATTTCTGTGGGTTCCAAGAAAGAGGGGCGTTCTATTACGGTGGAGTCGTTTCCGGCGGCGAGCCTGGGTGATTGGCGTTATAAGATCAGGCAAAACGAATTTTATGACCATTTCGAAGAAGTCTTGGAAGGCCAGGAGCACAATCCATCCCTGGGCATGTTAAGCAGTGGCAAAAGGACGATGGGTGTCAGCGTTGGCCTTCAGGGTCCACTTCGCGGTGTGGAAACTGTTGCGTTAAGACTTTGGCGAGAGCGCTTGGGGTCCCAGGCGGTGGATGCGTTGATAAAGAAAGATGAAGAGGAATTTGTGGCAGGTGCTGCGTATATCGCGTACATGCTTCGGGCGATGATCCAGCGGGAAATCGAAGTGCGTATGGAAACGCGCGCGGTGAGATTAGTGGAGGAAAATGGTCGTGTCGTTGGCGTGGTAGTCAATCACCAGGGTAAAGAGGAAAGAATTAGAGCGAACCGGGGGATTATGCTGGGTGGCGGTCTCGGCGACTCATGGAGACTGGCGACGGGTGTCGGCGGGGAAGTCTACAGCAAGATCCGTCTTCCCTCATTGACCGGCTTTGATGTTACCGAAGCCCCCGGAATTACCAGTAACAGGGGAAGAAATTATGAGATGCGTGCACGGCACAGCATGATGGTAAACCGAAATGGGGAACGCTTTGCCAGTGAGGAAGCGTATCAGGGGGCAACTGCACTCCTGGATTTTGATGCGCTTGGAGAGCACCGCTTCAGAAACTTACCGAGCTATTACATCTTCGATACAAACTTGATCGAAAAGTACTCTTTTGCAGGCCGACCCCCCGGTGCTACTGAGGGCTTAGATTGGTTGGCACAGGGAAACACCATTACAGAACTCGCACAAAAATTAAACATACCCGCAGCCCAGCTGGAAGCCACAGTGGCGAATTTCAACGAGCATGCCAGGAATGGGACTGGCGATCCGGACTACCATCGCACCGCGCACACCATGCGTCCCTTAGAGAAACCACCTTTCTATGGCGTGATGGCGCATAAAGAGGCACCGGAAACCGATCCCTTAAAAGGCTATATATGTGTCGTAACGGACACCAATGGACAGGTAGTTCACTATGATACCAAGGCGCCCATTCCAGGCTTGTATGCAACAACTCAACTTCAAGAACACCAGGGCGTACTCGGTGTGGGCTACCAGGCAGGGCTGCATACCGCACAAGGTCACGCCTTCTCCCTGTTAGCAGCAGAACATGCCGCTGAGAAGAAACTGGTATAATTTGGGGTCAGAGTAAAAACTTGAAATCTATTTACAGATAGTTTTTACTCTGACCCTAAATATCCAAAAAACAGGGCGTTAAACACCCGGAAAATACCAGCTTTTGACTCTTACTCCTTATTAACGTTTATACTTTATGTAAGTTTACGTTTCCAAAGGGTATATATATGAACCGGCCATATAGAAATTTAAATATTATCTTGTATCTCGGGTTTGTCATTACCATCTGTTTGGTTCTGTCTGCCTGTAGTGAGCAGGCCCCACCAACGCCTCAGGTAACACCTGCTAGCCAGGCTGTACCACAGACAGGTTTTCAGCTCGAAGAGACGACCATCAGCCAGATACACGATGCAATACGGTCCGGGCAGATCACGGCGGTGTCGCTGGTGCACCGGTACCTTGACCGCATCAGGGCCTATAACGGTACCTGTGTGGCGCAACCGGACGGTATCCTTGGTCATGTCACACCAATTGCCAATGCCGGCCAGATCAACGCACTCTCGACCCTCAACCTGCGTCCGGCCAATCGTGAGGAATTTGGTTTTGATGCTCGCAAGGCCCGCAGTATGACCGATAACGAAGATAATAACCCCGCTATGCCGGATGCTCTTGAGGTGGCAGCAGAACTGGATCGACACTTACAGGAAACCGG
>CAUZRI010000078.1:0-7588 GCA_963582285.1 Gammaproteobacteria bacterium
AAGAAAAGAAACGCACGTACCTGATGAGGAGATAGACGATATGTTTGCGGTAAATTATATCGCGAAATACAGTAAAGAAGACGGAGCATTAGGTTCCAAATGACATATCTCAGTATTAATATGTTAGCGCGGTTCCCTCACTCTTGCAGTTATAAAAAAATTGGGGGATGAGTAATATGGTTTCCAGTAATGACGCTAGACTTAATAACAAACTATCTAGTGTGACCAATTATGATGTCGCTGTGGTAGGTGCCGGTTTTGCCGGTTTGTATATGTTATACCGTTTGCGGGATAAGGGGCTGTCAATCCGTGTTTACGATGCAGCTGATGGTGTTGGTGGTACCTGGTTTTGGAATCGGTACCCGGGCGCAAGATGCGACGTAGAAAGCCTTGAATATTCATATCAATTCTCTGCTGATTTGCAACAAGAGTGGGAATGGACTGAGCGATATGCGGCCCAACCAGAGATTTTGAGTTATATCCAACATGTCGCTGATCGATTCGACCTATTGCGTGATATTAAACTGAATACACGTGTTTTAGCAGCTCAGTTTGATACTAATAAAGAATACTGGGATATTGAAACGGACGAAGAGGGGAGTGTTTCCGCAAAATACTTTATTCTTGCGACAGGACCTCTATCTTCTCCCTTTATCCCAGATATACTAGGAAGAAATAGGTTTGTTGGAGAACAATTCCACACTGGTCGATGGTCGAAGAATCATACCGACTTTTCTGGCAAAAAAGTTGGTGTAATAGGTACAGGATCATCGGCTGTCCAGTGCATACCAATTATTGCAGAACAGGCTGACCAATTAACTGTATTTCAGCGCACAGCAAACTATACTGTGCCTGCGGGTAACCGGCCACTGGATCCTGAGTTACAGAGTGAAATAAAAGCCGACTATACTGGATTGCGGCGTAGAAACGATAAAACACTGGGTGGCTTTGGTTCTGCCTATCCTGCTTATGAAGAGTCGGCGCTTGATGTGTCTGATGAGCAGAGACAACAGCGATATGAGAGCCGTTGGAGTGAGGTGGGTGGCTTACTTTATCTTGGCGCATACGGCGATCTATTGACTAATAATGAAGCTAATCAAACGGCAGCTGAGTTTGTTAGACAAAAAATTCGGGATATAGTCAATGATCCTGCTGTTGCGGAAACTTTAACGCCCCATTCTTTGATTGGCTGCAAGCGGATTTGTTGTGGAACTAACTATTATGAAACCTACAATCGCAATAATGTAAGACTGGTCGATATCTCTAAGTCAGGCATCGAAGAGATCACTGAACACGGTCTTAGAACAAGCGATGAAGAGTTTGATCTTGATTACATCATTTTCGCAACGGGGTTTGATGCGATGACAGGTGCAATATTGAATATTGATATTCGGGGTAGATCAGGACAGAGTCTTAAGGAAAAGTGGTCTGATGGCCCAGTTAATTATTTAGGTGCGGGTACATCAGGGTTTCCGAATATGTTTACCGTTGTTGGGCCAGGGAATCCCTCGGTGCTAACAAATTTAGTTTGCACAATTGAACACCATGTTGAGTGGATAGTGGAATGTATCAGTTATTTGCGTGTTAATGCTATTTCAATGATAGAGGTGACTCCAGAGGCAGAGAAAAGCTGGGTCTCACATGTAAATGAGCTTGCTGAAAATACAATATTTCCTCGGTGCAACTCATGGTATGTTGGAGCAAATATCCCCGGTAAACCTAGGGTCTTTATGCCTTATCTCGGATTGCCTAGCTATAAAGAGAAATGTGCAGAAATTGCTCAAAATGGATACATCGGTTTTACATTAAGTTGATTGCTATTCTCAATAGCTTTTGAATTTTACCATTCATCAGACATTTAACTTATTAAATATGTGTTAGGGATCTATAAATGGCTATTCCAGAAAATTTAACTGCGGTTGACCTATGTCTTAATATTCCAGGAGAAGACAACAGCCAATGGTTTGAATTCATTAGACCGCTACTTATGGATAAGGAAAGTCGTGATTCATTTAAAATGCCAGCTCAGTATATGTTTAAAAATATACCTAATATATCTGGTGAGGAAGACTTTATAGCTTTTACCGTTGCGGAAATGGATAAGTATAACATCCGTAAAGCTATGCTTGATGTTGATGAAGATAACGAAGTTAGCAAAAAGGCCTTGGAGAGATTTCCTGACCGTTTTTTTAGCTCATTATCAGTTGATCCCAATCGCGGTATGGACGAGGTTAGGAAAATTGTTCGACTGTATAAAAAGTTCAATCTTAAGGCAGTTACCGGCTTTCCTGCAGGTACATGCCCACAAGTTCCGATTAACGACAAAAAATGGTATCCGATTTATGCGAAGTTGGTTGAGCTTGATTTGCCTTTTTGTGTATGCGTCGGCGTTCCAGGACCGCGACTGCCATTTGAGTGTCAAAAAGTCGAGCTGCTGGATGAAGTTTGTTGGTTTTTCCCAGAACTAAAGGTAGTCATGCGGCATGGGGCCGAGCCCTGGGTTCAGATGGCCTGTAAGTTAATGCTTAAGTATCCTAATTTATATTATTCGACTAGCGCATTTGCGCCTTCTCATTATCCAGAAGATATTATCCAGTTTGCGAACAAACGGGGAGCGGAGAAGATTATGTATGCTGGTTACTTCCCTATGGGTTTATCGTTGGAGCGTATATTTAAGGAGCTTCAAAATGTGCCATTTAAAGATCACGTGTGGGCCAAGTTTTTAGGCGAGAATGCTACACGTGTCTTCAAGCTGGATGTATAGAGATGGCAGATAAAAAAGGACAATCAGCAATTAATATCATAGTGTTATTTTTTTTCCTTTTGGTTGCTGCTTGGAACAGTTATAGGCCATTGAGTTCCGTTGATGTTAAAACAAATAATGTGTTTGATGAGACACTCAATTCTGGATATACCTATGCTGAAAGTCCTGTTAATGCAGATTGGCCTATGCATGGCCTAGATTACGGGGAGCAAAGATTTTCTCGATTAACTTTAATTAACGACAAAAATGTTGATAAGTTGGGGCTTGCATGGAATTACTCGCTGGGAACTTATCGTGGACTTGAAGCTACTCCAATCATAGTTAATGGAAGAATGTTCGTAACGGGAAACTGGGGCGTTGTCCATGCTGTCGATGCTGCTACAGGAAAGATGCTATGGGTTTTTGATCCTGAAGTTCCAGGTCATTGGGGACGTTATGGATGCTGTGATGTGGTTAACCGGGGCGTGGCCGTATGGGAAAACAAAGTATTTGTAGCCAGTTTTGATGGAAGGTTGTTTGCTCTTGATTCTGCTACAGGAGAGGTTGCCTGGGAGGTTGACACTATCAATCAGCAACCGCCCTATACGATCACTGGTGCACCCCGAGTGGTGAAAGGGAAAGTTCTCATTGGCAATGGTGGTGCTGAGTACGGTGTTCGTGGTTATATTAGTGCATACGATGTTCAGACTGGATCTTTAGTTTGGCGTTTTTACACGACCCCAGGTGACCCTGCATTACCATTTGAGCAGCCCGAACTAAAAATGGCTGCTGAGACTTGGGCTGGTGGAGAGTGGTGGAAAAACGGTGCTGGAGGCACAGTCTGGGATTCTATGGCCTACGATGCTGAGAATGACTTGCTTTATTTTGGTGTGGGTAACGGCTCCCCTTGGCCGCGAGCGATTCGCTCGCCTGGTGGGGGGGATAATCTGTTTCTCTCTTCGATAGTAGCGGTACGTCCTGATACGGGCGAATATGTATGGCACTACCAGACCACGCCGGGAGACAGTCTGGATTTTACTGCCACACAGCATATGATTCTGACCGAAATAGAAATCAGAGGTGAAGTGCGCAAGGTGCTTCTTCAGGCTCCAAAGAATGGTTTTTTCTATGTTTTAGATAGAATCACAGGTGAGCTACTATCAGCCGAAAAGTATGTCAAGGTAAATTGGGCAAGTCACGTTGATATGAACACTGGCCGTCCAGTTACAATAAAGGACTATGGAGAGGAGCTAGAGATGGTATTGCCATCACCTGCTGGAGGTCATAATTGGCAGCCAATGGCCTTTAATCCAGATACGAATTTGGTTTATATCCCTACAAAGGACTTGTCGGGGTTATTTGCTCTGTCACGAGAGTGGTCGGAGAATGGCACATTCACTCATAAATCAGGTTGGTGGAATGTCGGTTTAGACTGGCAGGCCTATACAGATCTTACGCAGAATATTGATTTTGATAGTTTGCCAATCAGTCATGGTTACCTGAAAGCATGGGATCCAGTCGAGCAGAAAGTGATATGGTCATATAAACACAATAATGCTTGGAATGGGGGGGTTCTTTCAACGGCAGGCAATTTGGTATTTCAAGGTGCTGGTGATGGTATTCTACGGGCTCATAAGGCAGATACGGGGGACGTGCTTTGGTCTGCCAACATCATGACAGGCATGGTTGCCCCCCCAGTTACTTATTCTGTTAAAGGTGAACAGTATATCGCGATACTTGCAGGTTGGGGAGGGTCGGTTATTGCAAGTGGTGATGCTCGTACCTCTGCGGCTGCAAAGTACGGTAATTACGGTCAATTGTTTGCTTTTAAACTCGGTAGTTCGAAGTCTTTGCCAGTGTTATCTGAGCGAGATCGCAATATAACCATTACTGAGCCTAAAAACTTTGATGAAGAAGATGTTCGTGCTGGAGCTCTGGTTTATATGCAGTACTGTAGCGTCTGCCATGGCTCGGGCGCTGTCAGTAGCGGAGTTCTTCCTGATCTGAGGGAAATGTCTGCCGGTGTGAGATCACAATTCAAGGAAATTGTTCTTGAGGGGCAGAGAGAAGTAGTTGGCATGCCGAATTTTTCTGACCTTCTATCAGAAAATGATGTTAATAAGTTATATCAATACCTTCTTTATCGGACGCAGCAATCACTGACGACTGACTATCGAGAAATTGAGAAGAAATAGTTATTCTGGGTGCTAACTTTTCGGCAATTGCAGGGCATGTAGAAATAGGTCTATGGTGCGGTCACTTGCTACTTTACAACTGCGCGATAGACCTGCCATAGTGTTGATACCATGTCCACTGCTGCCCTCACAATGATAGTGGACGAGAACTCCTGCTGATTGTAGGCGGTTCGCGTAAGCAGCACCCTCATCAAGTAAAGGGTCAAATCCAGCAGTGATGATAACTGCAGGAGGAAGGGATTCAAGATTTTCTGCCAGTAACGGCGACGCCCGCGGATCGAGAGCGTCTGCTTCGCAACTAAGATACGAGTGAATAAACCATTCCATAGTTTCTGAATTTAAAGGAAAGCTATAACGATGGTCCTGATAAGAAAGAGTACGATTTTTGCAGTCAGTTACTGGCGAGACCAGAAATTGGTACAACGGTGAAGGTAAGTTATGTTGTTTAGCTTGCTGGCACACTACGGCTGCTAAATTTGCTCCAGCACTTTCGCCTGCAACAATGATCTGTGTGTGGTCTCCCCCTAATTGCGAAATATTGGCTAGTACCCATTCATACCCAGCCATGGCATCTTCCACCGCGGCTGGAAATTTGTGTTCCGGTGCAAGACGATAGTCAACTGATACTACCGTTGCGCCTACTCGCGAGCAGAGTTCTGAGCAATAACTGTGACCCGTATTGAGATCACCAATAACCCAGCCTCCAGGGTGGAAGTAGACAATGGTTGGAGATTTTGCAATAGGGTTATTTGGGGTATAAATTCGGCAGGAAATGGAGCCTTCTTGTCCAGATATCTGTTCTTCACGGACGATAACATTATCACATACTGGGCCTGCTATCGCAGCATATCCAGCTGCAGAGACTGTACGTGCGATGCCAATGGGCATTGTCATAATGGGCGGTTGATCCCTTGATGAGTTAGCCAAAACCTGTAAAGACGGATCCAGCATGCGGTCTCGTATAACTGTGGAGGTGACGCCAGCTAACTTGACCTGAAGTTTTCTGGGTAATGACATCTTCAGCTGAAAGACCTTACGGTTTATAAACTCAAGTACAGACACAGTTTTTCCTTACAATCTTTACTCGTCTCTTGACTCTAACACAGGATATGTTTTGACAGGTGTCATTAAATACTTACTTTCGTCCTGTCTTAATGGTCAGGTTATCCAATAAACTAAGGTTTCAATTTGGTTTTATTTGTGTTTGGCAGCGCATAAGCTAATATGTAGTCTCCTGATTTTGTCAGCAGTGGTCCGTGTCCGCCCGCGGCAACAACAACATACTGGCGGCCTGTTACTTTTGACGTATAACTTAATGGTGTTGCCTGTCCTCCGGCTGGCAGGCGTGTTTTCCACAACTCTTCTCCAGTATCAACATCGAATGCGCGCAGAAAATTGTCAATAGTCGCTGCGATAAATGTCACTCCGCCACTGGTTGTAGCAGAGCCTCCAATATTAAATACGCCCGTTGCCAACGGTAAGCCAAACGGCGCAACATCGCTCGTGGTTCCGAGGGGTCGTTGCCATAACACCTCACGAGTTCTGAGGTCAACTGCAGATAATTCGCCCCAAGGGGGAGCATTGCATGGTAGCCCCAATGGAGACAGGAAAGGACCACTTTCAACAGCATAAGGCGTACCACTTTGGGCATAATAAATTTCTCGACCAGTATGACCAGCGTTACCCTTGGTGCTCGGACTGCCCCATGGGGTTATTTCTAATTTGTTTGCTTTGGAACGCGGAATCAATTTTTGGTACCAAGGCATGTAGCTCGTGTTGACTATCATTAACATACGTTCTGGATCTAGCGAAACACTCCCCCAATTGATCACCCCGAAGGCTCCAGGAAAGGCAATGGTTCCCATTGTTGACTGTGGAGTGAACTGACCCTCATACCGGGATTGACGAAACTTAATCCGGCACCACAACTGGTCAAGTGGGGTGGCTCCCCACATTGATGTCTCTCCAAGATCTGCAGGAGCAAAAGAAGGAAAGCCGACAGAATAAGGTTGTGTTGGGGCAAGCCATTCACCCGCTGCTGGATTCTGCGGTACTGGACGTTGCTCGATTTTGGTGATGGATTCGCCACTGCGCCGATCTAATATAAAAATTTCCCCTCGCTTGGTTGGCACTATTAATGCAGGTATAGTCTTGCTCTGAGACAGCCAATTTACGACAACAGGCTGTGAGGCAATGTCGAGGTCCCAGATATCATGATTTACAGTTTGGAAGCTCCAGCGCACGTCGCCAGTATGAATATCAAGTGCAACAATTGAACTATTATATCGATCTTGTGCAACACTACGTTGGCCGCCAAAAAAATCAGGGGGGGTATTCCCAGTTGGTAAGAATATCAATCCAAGTTCTTGATCAACGCTTGCAACGCTCCATACATTTGGGGTATTTCTGGTATATGACTCATTTTGTCCTGCTGGTGATAAGCCTTTTGGGTTGAGTAGATCCCAAGCCCAAATGGACTCTCCGCTAACCACATCAAAGCCTCGAACAACTCCTGATGGTTCATCAGTAGATTGGTTATCCAACACAAATGAACCCACAACGACAATGCCGTTGAGTATGGTTGGTGGAGATGTTGAGTAAATATAGCCTGACAACAAATCCCCAAGACCCTCATTTAAATCTACCATGC
>CAUZRI010000079.1:0-7557 GCA_963582285.1 Gammaproteobacteria bacterium
ATTATAACACTTTTCAAAAATCTGATTAGTCATACATCGCTAACAAGACATAGTTTCATATAAGTATAACGCTCTCCTGAGAGGGCGTTGTCATATCTATCCGGGTATTAACTGAGATTTACCTAATCAGTTACTGAATAGGTAAGTTAACCAGCAATAATTACTATAATTATATCCTATTAAGTGTTATTAAATGTTACAGCTGACTAAAAAGACTAAGATATCATTATTCTAGGTGACCACTTGATGGGGGGAATTATGAAAGTTTATATAAGAATTTCAAAGTTGCGGATAATCGAGACGTTGTTATTTGTATTGATGACTCACCTAAGTTTTGTAGTGTATTCAGCATCGTCACCGTACGCAGAGACTGTAATTTTAAATGGCAAGGTGATTACTGCTGACTCCGACGACCCAGAAGCGGTCAGCATTGAGGAAGCCATAGCAATCTCGGGTGACAAAATTATAGCCGTTGGCAGTAATGACGATATCCAGGAAATGATCGCTGACTGGACAGAAGTCATCGATGCCAAGGGCAACTCGGTTATTCCTGGTCTGATAGACACCCACAATCACCTATTTGAAACTGCCCTTGGTTTCGACTGGGTAGTCAAACGTATCCCTGAAATGCTCGAGATTTCGGTCAGGGCAGACTCGGTTGAGGGGATAACCCTACGTGTGGAACAGGCAGTTGCAGCCAGGGCCAATCAAATACCCGAAGGGCGGTGGATAATGGTTGATATGAGGCCACCAGAGTTTGCTGTAGAGACCCTTGGTAAAACTATCACGCGGGAGAAATTGGACAATATTACTTCAAATCACCCAGTTTTTGTCAGCACTCGCGGTGGTTCCGTACTCAATAGCATGGCCATTGAAGCGGTCGAATCATACTACGGCAACCAGTTAGCGGATGCGTACTGGAAAGTAGATAGGGAACTTGGATGGTCTGGAGACTATACGGATTTTGGTCGGTGTATCAAAATTGATCTTATAAATTCTGCGTTTAATACACTGGATAAATATATTCAGGGTTATTTCGAAGTGATGCAGGCTAATGCCCAGATTGGTGTGACTACCCATAAAAGTCACATCCAATGCGAATTAGGTTTCAGTGCCACCAACCACCTGGATCGTAACGGCCTCATGCCCATCAGAATGGCGTATGGTCACCGGTGGATGCAACCCTTTAATCCACGAATCAAGGAAACGTACCGGCGCATCGGAGACTGGACTGGACACGGATCGCAATATTTATGGAGTATTGGGAGCAGTACCGGTGGACAAGACGCTGGTGGAGTTGCCTGGTGTACAAGCATGCCAGCGGAGGATTCCGTCAAACAACGAGAACTATGCCCGCCACCTCCCCCTGGAGTTGATGTACCGGGAATTACGGAAATGAACACGTCTGTTATTAAAGTCAGACGTGTGGAGCACTTCACCACTCTCGCAGACCTTGCCGCAGAGGGTCGAATAACCGGGATCCCCGGTTGGCATACCGCCGGAGACGCAGCATTAGAAATGCAATTCAAATACTTTCGCAAGGTAATGTCTGATGAGCGCCTGCGCTCCTTACGAATTGCAAGCGACCATTGCCACCTGGTTACCCCCGAGGAGATCCAGATTGCTGCGCGTCTGGGACATACTTTTTCCTGTGACATAACCTCCACTCCAACCCAAGTCATTAAAAAGGATTATGGTGAAGAGTATCTGGCATGGACCACACCAGTTGCGAGCATGCTTAAGGCAGGGGTCAACACTGTAATAAGTGAGTTTGGAAGTCAGCGGGTAGTCAGGAAATCCCCGTTTGAGGATGGTGTGGTTTGGATGACGGGGAAAACAATGGATGGTGAGACCTGGGGGGTCCCTGAAGAGGTGGTGCCAGACAGGATGACATTATTACTGATGATGACCCGTTATGGTGGTTATCCGTTATGGAAGGAAGATACTCTCGGGTCTATTGAACCCGGAAAGCTGGCGGACATCGTCATATTAAATGGAGACTATATGGAAGGCCCGAAGGAAGAACTGGATCAGTTAACCTCAATAATGACGCTTGTATCAGGCAAGGCCGTGTTTGAAGACCCCGCTTTAAGGGGAAACACCTTTCGGTTTGATACGAGCGTTGCCGAATGGATTGTGGATATGAATACCCCTACCGATATCTGGCGTTGGCAAGAGGCTCCAAAGATACCGCCTTTTTTAAACGGTGCCGGAGGTTTTAATTAACTCTTGTCAACAATAAATGATGTCCGCTTTAACCCGGTGATTTCAATTGATTGACGCAACACTTTATTCTTATAGCAAAAAGAAGGAGTGTTGGCCATGAAACGAAGAACACGCACTTATTACACAGAAGTACAAAAGTCAGATATGTGGGACCGCTGGCAAAAAGGTGAATCCCTCAGAGCCATTGGTCGAGTCTATGACCGCCATTCTTCCTCCATATTTGGCGTGTTATCCCCGAGTGGCGGTATTCGTCCACCCGATAAAAAGCGATCATGATTCGCCCTGTCTTTACAAGAACGTGAAGAGATATCTCGGGGTCTGGTGACCGGATTATCACTGCGTACCATTGCAACGCAATTAGGACGTTCCCCGTCAACTATCAGCCGGGAAGTAAAGCGTAATGGTGGCGTGTCAGGTTACCGTGCAAGTGAGGCTGACAAATCCGCCTGGGCTAGAGCGCATCGACCCAAACCCTGTAAACTATCAGTATCGCCATTACTGTGTCGTGTCGTAGTGGAAAAGCTAAAAGCGCACTGGGCACCGGAGCAAATTGCGGGTTGGTTGAAACGTACCTATGCAGGAGACGAAAGCATGCAGGTATCACACGAGACTATCTATAAGAGTTTATTCATTCAGGCCCGCGGGGCCTTAAAAAAGAGCTTTTGGCGCACCTGAGACGAACCCGTGCTATGCGTCGTTCCCGACACCACACGCAGAAGACCGCCGACCATGGACGTATCACCGAGACAATATCGATACATGAACGTCCTGCTTCGGTAGAAGACCGGGTGGTGCCAGGTCACTGGGAAGGTGATTTGGTGATAGGTAGTAACAACAGTCAAATCGCGACGTTAGTAGAACGCCATACCCGTTACGTGATGTTGGCCAAGGTGAAGAGTAAAGACTCAGAAACCGTGATCAATGCGCTCATCAAACAAGCGCACAAGTTACCGCGGGAACTCTATAAATCACTAACATGGGATCGGGGTTCAGAGATGGCACAACACAAACGGTTTAGTTTGGATACGGATATAAAGGTATACTTTTGTGACCCACAAAGTCCGTGGCAACGTGGGTCAAACGAAAACACAAACGGATTACTTAGACAGTACTTTCCAAAGGGAATGGATCTTTCGGATGTTTCGCAAAATAAACTGAACGCGGTAGCGAGACAACTCAACGGACGACCAAGAAAAACATTAGGGTTTGAGACACCCGCAGAGAGATTTGACGCATGTGTTGCATCGACCGGTTGAGACGGCAGCCAAAAAGCGGACGTTTAAAATTACAGAAAGCCGTAATCAGCCTCTTTTTTTAAATTTAATCAGATTATTTATAAAGTATTACTATTATAATTAACGTGACATACGACTTTTAAATTTTATTTTTTATCATCTATATACTCAAGCTGAAGGAAATATATTGTTGAAAAAAAGAAATATAATTATTCCCAGTTTCATATCTTTGCTTCTAGTAATATTTTTTATAACTTATTTGCTAGTCAGTCAACAATCCAAACAAAATAATAATGAGCAAGGCAAATCAATCTCGCTTGATATAGCTACAGTCTATGAAGGTAAAAGCATACGTTTTCTTGTTCCGTCTGCTCCAGGTGGAGGATTTGATGAATATGCCAGACTACTTGCACCATATATTGAAAAACATACCGGAGCTAGAGTTAGGATTGCGAATATGCCAGGAGCCGGAGGACTACGAGTTGCTAACGAATTATTTAAATCACCAAGAGACGGATTTACCATTGGAATCATGAATGGTAGTGCGTTGGTCACTAATCGCTTATCCAAGCTAAAGGGGGCTAATTATAATCTCGAAAAGTTTGAATATTTGGGCCGAGTTGTAGCTGACACCCGTGTATTGTCGGTTTCAATAAAGAGTAATCTTAATTCGATAGAGGATTTCTTGAATGCGCAAGATATCATCAAAATCGGTGCGACAGGCCTAGGAGGAACTTCTTATGTCGATGGAGTGATAAGTAAAGAAGCATTGAGCTTGAATGTAAAAGTTATCCATGGTTTTGATAGTTCCCCTGCAATTAGACAATCCATGTTAAGGGGCAACATAGCAGGAACCTGGGCCTCATGGAGCAGTGCGGAGTATTCAGTCAACTCTGGATTAGAAAAGATATTACTTCAAAGCGGGACAGAGAGAATAAAGGATCTTCCGGACGTCCCAACTGTATATGAATTAATAGGTAAAACTAAAGATGCTGAAAAGACAAAAGAAATTCTAACTGCATGGGACTTGCTAAGTTTGGTTGGTCGACCAGTTGCTACATCACCCGGAACATCAATGGATAAAGTGCAATTTCTAAGGGAAGCATTCAATAAATCAATGCACGATCCAGCATTTCTAAGATCGACCGAAAAGGTGAATCGTGCTGTTCATTATGCTTCTGGGGAGGAAATGATAGAAATAATTAAAAAATCTATCCAGATGAAGATTGATATTGAAAAGCTATTTATTCTGGCTATCCGAGGTGATTTATAACATATTATTATTTATGAATGAACACTTTGCATTATATGTGAGCGGTTAACATGTAACTTCCAAACGTTAGGTTTGAATTAATTTAAAATGATTCTGAAAGATAGATTAGGATCAATATCTTAATCACGTTCCCGAGTCTTTTTTGCCAATTGGTGGGTTGTTCTGGTTAGAAGATATCGTTTCAATATTCCATAATTTTGAAAAATTTAGAGCACGAGAACAATGACCATATGATTCGTCGACATCAAGTAAAAGCGCCTGTAACACTTCAGCTTTCTCATCAGCATCAAATACTTCCAGACTAATTTTATCAAAGTAAGAATCTCCATTTCTAATAATTGAAACACGTCCATTAACCCTTGCACTTTCATTGATACTGGGAATAAAAAATATCATCCCAATTTTAGGATTTGATTCGATATTTTTATAAGATTGAAATAATTTATTTCCCGCAACATCTGGAATTAATAAGCGAGTATCATCTATTACTTTTATAAAACCGGGTTTGCCGCCTTTTGGTGAAGCATCACAATTTCCCTCAGAGTCACTTGTTGACATAATTGCAAACGGAGATTGTTTAATAAATTCCTGCACCCAATCAACCATATAAGGCCGAACTTTATTTGCCGTTCTTTCTATAGGTTCACCAAATAATTTTTTATATTTATCCTTCACGTTGCATCCAGTATAAGCTAATAATGTATTAAACAGCACTCCATCCTGACAGTGAATTTCAATCTATTTTGGTAGGATTGTTGAAGACGAACCATGATTTTTGATTAACTTTTATAAGTCCGCTTTGGGTCGGAATCAGACCATGAAAGAGGATATTACTATTTTTCAAGTTCACGTCTGCTTTTAATACCAGACTGTGTGAAAACGAAAGCAGACACTATTGAATTATTAAACTGACCCCAACTATTTTTCTAAGGTGTCAACGATGCCACATAGGCGGCTATCGCCAACATATCGTCGACACTAAGCTTTTCAACTACCTGCTTCATTAGGAGATTAGAATTGCCCACGCGATCACCTTGTTGGATGCTCCATAACTGGCGGACGATATAGTTTGGATGGCGCCCGGCGATTGCTGGCACATCTCCCAATCCCAGTAGCGTTTGACCATGGCAAATTGCACAATTGATTGTCTTACCCGCACCGCCAGTTATGGCAAGTTCCTTGCCTTTATCTATGCTGCCCATGGGAACGTAAGCAACAAAACCTGAGCGCGGATCGCGATTGAGTACGATTTCTTCGTCCTCTGGGACTTCGATAATACGTTTGCCGATCGGTTCTGTGCCACCATCCGGATGCAACAGCCGCTTGTTGCCCCGGGCAACGTATGTCTTTGGTACGGTATCGGTCTCGACCACCCTAATCCAGGGACGCGGCTGGACTGATGCAAAATACTCGGCCGCACTGCGCATCTCTTCGTCAGTAATGGCCTTACCAATTCTGATCATCGTTCCAGAACCTTTGCGATCACCGTTCTTATAATCGACCATCTGGCGCATGAAGTAATCGATCGGCAAACCGGCCACATAGGCGGATTCGTCATGACCGGTACCAGTAGGAAGATGACAAAGACCACAAGCACGCACTTCTGTTTCTTGATTCCCAAATTGAACTATCTTTGGCATAGGCGGGTACATATCCGGGAACCAATTCGGCGTATTGTACCTATCGTTAATTTGCGCACGTGTGACCGACAACGCGCTGCCGGGTGCGGTCCACACTTTATTGGGATCCTCATTAGATGGAGGAAGAACTTTATCGGTGGTCGGAAATGCCCAGGCCGGTTTCTGTTGTTGTGCAGTAACGTGTGTTGACACCAAAACAAGAAGTAAAATGAAGTAGATATTATTCACATCTGTATCCTCAAAAGGTATAGAAAATTTATCAGTTATGTAGAGGGATTGTACCCTTGTTTTGAGGGAATGAAGAGAAAATTAATCACAGGTACGAGAGCAATCGATACGAGATAGAGAAAAAGTATATCTTTAATATAACTGAAATTTTTAAATTAGGTGTAATTTTATAACCCAGAAATGGAGACATTCCAAACATTCAAGGCGTTTAAAAATCAAATACGCTATGACTGATAGTCTACACCTTGTCCACTTATAGCAGCTTCTATTTAAAAACTTAATAATGTATTACGCTACGAATACTCTTCCCCGCCTCCATTAATTCAAAGGCTTTATTAATCTCCTCTAATGGCATGGTATGGGAGATAAAATCACTGAGCTTAAACTCACCGCTCATATATCTTTCAACATAATCAGGCAATTCGCTGCGACCTTTGACACCACCAAATGCGGTTCCCCGCCAAACTCTGCCCGTTACTAATTGGAAGGGCCGGGTTTTTATTTCTTCACCAGATCCAGCAACACCAATAATAATCGATTCACCCCAGCCCTTATGACAACATTCCAGGGCAGATCGCATAACATCAACATTACCGATACATTCAAATGAATAATCAACACCACCATCTGTTAAATCAACAATATACTCCTGTATAGAACCTTCAATATTCTTTGGATTAATACAATCAGTCGCACCCAATTGCCGGGCTAATTCAAATTTTCCCTCGTTAACATCTATAGCCAATATTCGTGCAGCCCTGGCCATTACTGCACCAATTACGACTGATAAACCAATTCCGCCAAGTCCAAATACAGCGACAGTATCCCCTTGCTTTACCTTGGCAGCATTAATAACAGCCCCCATACCAGTGGTTACGCCACAGCCTAATAGGCAAACTTCTTTCAAGTCTGCTTCCGGGTTTATTTTAGCTAGTGAGATTTCAGGCAGAATTGT
>CAUZRI010000080.1:0-7466 GCA_963582285.1 Gammaproteobacteria bacterium
AGTGGGTGGGGGAACTTGTGTTAGGTATGGATGCTCAAAATGAATAATGTAAACGAATTTTTTTCCATGGGTGGCTATGCTTTATATGTGTGGTCATCCTATGGACTTACCGCTTTGGTACTGCTGTCCAATTTTTATATACCCAGGTCAAACGAATCAAAACTGATAAAAAAATTGTCCCGAAGAAAAGAGCGACAGGCGAGTAGCGCGAAATGAATCCAAAGCGGCGAAAATTACTATTTATTGTACTATCTATTATTGTCGGAGTCGGCACGGCTACCGGTCTTGCACTAAAAGCATTTCAGGAAAACCTGTTGTATTTTTTTAGTCCTACCCAGGTCATGAATAATGAGGCACCTTCAAATCGAAACTTCAGGATAGGTGGATTGGTAGTGGCCGGTACCGTTAAACGAAACACTGACGACCTCAATGTATTATTCACACTTACAGATACGATGAATAACGTTACGGTAACTTATGATGGGATACTGCCAGACCTGTTCCGTGAAGGACAGGGGATAGTCGCAAATGGCGCTATAAATAATGAAGGTATCTTTGTCGCAAATGAGGTGCTGGCAAAGCATGATGAAAATTATATGCCGCCTGAGGTTGCCGAGGCATTAAGTAAGGCAGGTGTTGAACATAATAATAAACCTAAAACGCAGGTGATAAGATGATTCCTGAACTGGGTCACTACGCCTTGATCCTGGCCTTATGTGTTGCGATTTTTCAATCATCTATCCCAATAATAGGAGCAGCCAGGAATAATTTAACCTGGATGTCAGTCGCCCGACCAGCTGCACAAGCACAAGCAGCGTTGATAGCGCTGGCGTTTGCATGCCTGGTATGGTCATTTGTAGAAAATGATTTTACCGTTGCCTATGTCGCTAGTAATTCAAATTCTCTGTTGCCATTAATGTATCGAATTTCGGCGGTCTGGGGGGCTCATGAAGGCTCATTATTATTGTGGTCATTTATACTCTGTCTTTGGACCGTAGCCGTAAGCCTGTTTTCACGCCATCTCCCTGAACAATTTATCGCTAGAGTGCTAGCTGTGCTGGGTATGATCAGTGTAGGCTTTTTGCTGTTTATGTTATTCACCTCCAATCCATTTACCCGTTTGTTTCCTGGACCTGGAGATGGTGCCGATCTGAACCCCTTATTACAGGACCCGGGATTAATCATCCATCCCCCCATGCTTTATATCGGTTATGTCGGTTTTTCCGTTGCCTTTGGTTTTGCCATCGCTGCTTTATTGGGAGGTAATCTTGATATTGTGTGGGCCAGGTGGTCCAGACCCTGGACTATTATCGCCTGGGGATTTTTGACATTAGGCATTGCCCTTGGCAGCTGGTGGGCGTATTACGAATTGGGTTGGGGTGGTTGGTGGTTTTGGGATCCCGTTGAAAATGCCTCATTTATGCCCTGGTTGGTAGGTACTGCGTTGATACATTCCCTGGCGGCCACAGAAAAGCGAAATGTATTCAAGAATTGGACCGTATTGTTGGCGATATGTGCGTTTTCATTGAGCTTATTAGGGACGTTTCTTGTCCGTTCGGGGGTTATAACCTCGGTGCATGCCTTTGCCACTGACCCCACTAGAGGGGTATTTATCCTAATCTTTTTGGGTATCGTAATAGGCGGTTCGTTAAGCCTATATGCCTTTCGGGCATCAAAAATACGCAGTGTTAATTCATTCGCACTGCTTTCCCGGGAAACATTATTATTAATTAATAGTGTAATACTTTCAGTTACTACCGCTGCAGTATTACTTGGAACCATCTATCCACTTATCGTTGAGGCATTGGGGTTTGGAAAATTATCAGTGGGTGTGCCCTATTTTAATGCTGTATTCGTTCCATTAATGGTACCCGCGGCGATTGCCATGGCTATCGGCATGACCGCGCGTTGGCGTTCAGATGAATGGTTAAGGATCTGGGCTACATTAAAAATGGTATTGATAACCTGTGTAGTAATTGGCGTCTCGTTGGTAGGTATGCTCACACAGTCTATAGCGCTGCGCGCCATGCTGGGTGTTGTGCTTGCATTATGGATAATTCTTGCGACGCTGGTTGCGATAAAAGACCGAACCAGAAATTCATCTGGAATAATCAATAGTTTTTCTGCATTGCCCGCGGCATTTATTGGTATGTGTCTTGCTCACATCGGATTTGCATTATGTATACTTGGTGTCACGATTACATCCCAATATAGTAGCGAGATTCATAAACGTATGGGGGTCGGCGATACAGTTGATTTATCCAGTTACAGTTTTAATCTGCAATCAATCGAAGAAGTAGAGGGGCCAAATTATTTTGCTAATGAAGCAAGGTTTTTAGTTACAAAAGGTGATGACACAGTCACTACTTTAGCTAGTCAAAAGCGATTTTATCCAGTGACCGGTTCAACTATGACAGAAGCGGGTATTGGTGGAGTCATGTTCCAGGATCTCTATGTGTCTCTGGGCGAAGAACTGGAAAATGGCGAATGGAGCGTACGTCTTTATAGTCGTCCTTTTGTGCGATGGATATGGCTGGGTGCAGTTTTTATGGCGCTGGGTGGTTTTGTTGCCGCCAGTGACAAGCGCTATCGGTACCGGATAAAAGAAACAGACGCAAAGGCCATGGCCACAGACAATTTATCTACTGCAAGCAGAGTTTAATGCTGTCATGCTGAAGTATTTAATTCCATTAATCGTTTTTTCTTGTTTGGTGATATTATTTGTTTTTGGTCTGCAGAATGACCCGAGTATTGTTCCGTCTCCTTTTATTGATAAACCCTTGCCTCAGATCAGTCTACCGACTTTGTCAGATCCATCTGTTTCACTTGATACCAGTGATCTCAAAGGTGAAGTGACCGTGATAAATATTTGGGCGACCTGGTGTATACCTTGTCGTCAGGAGCATGCTTTGCTGGTAGATCTCGCAAATAATAACGACGTAAAAGTAATCGGGATGAATTACAAAGACAACAGGGATAATGCCATGAAGTGGTTGGAGGATCTTGGTGATCCATACAATATAGTGTTATTTGATGAAGACGGTAAAGCTGGAATAGACCTGGGATTATACGGTGTCCCGGAAACATTTATTATTGATAAAAATGCAATTGTTAAACACAAACATATCGGTCCATTAACTGAAAAAGACATCTCCGACACGATCATTCCTATGATAAATGAATTGAAAATCACTCCACTGATTAATGAGTTAAATACCGAACTATGATTAAATTTTTTATTAGTATCGGTATCTGTTTGAGTGTAACGATTGTCTATGCCGTAGATATTCCTCTCGAGTTCGAAGATACTGCTCAACAACAGCGCTATCAACAGTTATTAGATGAATTAAGATGTCTGGTTTGTCAAAATCAGACACTGGCAGATTCCCATGCAGATTTAGCGCAGGACCTCCGATCCCAGGTTTTTAGTATGGTTAGTGAAGGTCAGACTAACCAGGCTATTGTCGACTATTTGGTTACACGTTATGGAAATTTTGTCTTGTATCGTCCGCCGTTAAATGCTTACACAGCGTTACTTTGGTTCGGTCCTTTTATATTGCTCATCTTTGCATTTATAGTGGTATATCGACTCGCAAAATCAAAAAAGGTTGGCGACGTTAAACTTAATCAGGAAGACCACCTGGCTGCGTCCAAATTGTTAAATCAATCAGATTCCAATAATCAAGGTTAGGGTGAGTATGGGAATATTCTTGATCATCATTACACTGACGACACTGTTGATTGTATACGTGGTTGTCAGGCCCATGACCCGAACAAATATAGAACGGCTTGATGATAACCAGCAGTTACGGATTTCTATATATCGAGAGAACCTACAGGAACTTGAATCTGAATTTACCACTGGTCAATTGGGTAAAGGTCAATTGGATAATGTCAAAAATGAATTAGAAATGTCTCTGTTACAGGAATCAGGTAACACAAGTTCGATTAATGAATTAGATCTCCTAACAGAAAATCGGCGACATTTTTCCTTGAGTATCATTGCAGCGCTCACCCTTATTGGACTATCAATATTTATCTACACACTATTGGGAAATCCACAGTTAATCGCACTTAAGGAATTCGGTGATATTAACTCAGAAGAAACATGGGAAAATAATCCATCAAAAGATCAAATGATTTCTTTGATGAATACACACTTACAACGTAATCCCGATGATGCAAATGGATTATATTTTCTGGCGAACGTATATATTGCTGATGCAGATTATATTAATGCTGATTTAATGTTTGAAAAATTACATGAGTTCGCAGGAGAGAACACTCAGGTTTTATTGGCACATGTAGATACCCTGATCAGGATAAATGAAGGAAGTTTTGCCGGTCGTGCAGAGGAATTAATTCATCAAGTATTATCAATAGAACCAGAAAACTATACGGCATTGTTATTCGCTGGGCTTGCCGCTGAGGAAACCGAAAATTATCAGGGTGCCAATAATTATTACGCAAAGATATTACCGATCTTACAGAATCAGCCAAAATTACTTCAAACCGTGAATATGCTAATAGCTCAAAATACTATAATGATGCAGGAAGCAGGCATTGATCCAGTTTCCCCGGAGTCCACCACAGATGCTGTGGTGGACCTGACCACGTCAATCCAATTGCGTATAGACGTTTTGCCTGGACTGATTGATCAGTTCTCACAAAATGACACATTATTTATCTATGCCCAGGCAGTGGAGGGTAGACCTATGCCATTAGCGGTGATACGTACCGAGGCCAATATGTTTCCTATGGAAGTAACGCTTGATGACACACAGGCGATGATGCCGACACATAAAATATCAGATTTTGAAACTGTTCGTGTCCAGGCACGTATCTCGAAATCAGGTGCCGCTGAGCCTAGTAGTGGTGACATACTAGGTATATTGGAAGAAGTTACAGTTGCAGATACCAACCGGGTTGAACTAGTAATAAATGAAATCATCCCATGAGTCAGGATTTGTCTGATCTACGACGGGAATATATTGCCCGAGGATTGCATGAAAAGGATATCTCACCCGATCCGATTAAACAGTTTGAACTATGGTTCCAGGAAGTTCAGAAAATTAATATTGAACTTGCTAATGCCATGGTACTGGCGACAGCAGGCAGTAATGGTCTGCCTAGTGCCAGATATGTATTATTAAAGGAATACAGCGATGAGGGATTTGTGTTTTATACAAATAGTTTTAGTCAGAAGGGTAAAGAGATTAAAGAGCAGCCGCAGGTCGCGTTGGTATTTTATTGGAAGGAACTTCATCGGCAAATTCGAATAGAGGGTAATGTTGAACAACTATCGTCCACCTTGGCCGATAATTATTTTGCCTCCAGACCCAGGGGTAGTCAGATTAGTGCCTGGGTAACAACCCAGAGTGATGTGATCCCGCACCAGCAATTCATGCATGACAAGGTAAATGAACTAACAGAAAAATATGCCAATCAACCTGTCCCAAGGCCGGCATCATGGTTGGGTTATCGTGTCATTCCACGGTTATTTGAGTTCTGGCAGGGACAGGAAAATCGACTGCATGACAGGATCATTTATCGTAGGGAAAAAAACAAGGTCTGGTTAACTCATCGGCTGGCGCCCTAAACCACGCAAACATCTCAACCAGGTGCGCCCCTGGGTGCCCGTGTCGATGCAATTAATTCGGTCAGTGTGGTGTTATATAAGGAAATAGTGTCTTTTGGCTCAATATTTTCATCATTTTTTTTGACTATCATTCCTGCAGCAAGTATAGCCGCTATAATATGGTCTTCATTCATTTTTATTTCTCCTCTTCACAGTGATAAACTATTAATATTGGTTTACAGTTTAGCGAAATTATTCCAAAACTTTAATGGTCAAAAGGCTATTATCGAATAAATAATCAAGCTTCAATCAAAAATTTTCATTTTTGTTGATATAAATTAGGGAGTAAAGAATGGAATAGGACGACAACACATCATTAACAACCGCTAAAACCCTCTGGTCTGAGACGATACTTGAAATTCTTTTTCAGTCATTGAAGGCGAATAAAGCAGATGCTGTTATTCTCGAGGTGTTGCAGGAAGTGAGGCAGAAAGGTTTCAAACCTGATTACATAATTGAGAAAGTGGAAAAGAAAATAGATAAAAGCGCATCAATCAGGGTCAGGGCCCTGATGCAGAAGACAAAATAACAGGTCACTTATAATTTTAAAAAGGAAATAGAGTGAGAAGAATCTACGCAGTTCTGATATTAACGATATTGTTTCATCCATTGGTAATGGCTAAAACTATCATAGAGGTCGATACCTCGATGGGGGCGATACAATTGGAATTGTTTCCAAAAACGGCACCAAAAACCGTAGCAAATTTTCTAAAATATGTGGAAAGTGGTTATTACGATGGTCTGGTATTTCATCGGGTTATTGATGGCTGGATGATACAATCTGGTGGCTATGATGAAAACTTTATGATGAATGAAACTATGCCACCGGTTAGAAGTGAAGCGACCAATGGTCTTAAGAATATTCGTAGCACAATCGCCATGGCAAGAATGTCTGATCCGCACTCTGCGGACTCACAATTTTTTATTAATCTGAGTAATAACGTAAATTTAAACCATCGCGCTCGAACTTTTTCAGACTATGGCTATACCGTGTTTGGAAGGGTAATAGAAGGCATGGATGTGGCGGATGCTATAGGTGATGTGAAGACTGATTCAATCAGTGGTTATGATGATGTGCCGGTTGAACCTGTATTTATTAAGACAGTAAAAATTCTTAGCAGGGATGAAGAACAAGTAGCTCCTGCAAATAATGCACGACGTATATATTTAGATCGTTGATTAATAATTAAAATCAGGATAGCAGCCCTTATTAATCTTTATTACTAGTGCTAGTTAATAAAGGAATCTCTAATTAAGTCTCAATACGCATTGAGTCGTCATTCTGGCGCAGGCCAGAATCCAATTAAAATAATCACTTACTTGATACAAATCTTTTACACGAATGAGGGTCAAGATACTTAATCAGAGGTTCCCTAAATGAAAATGTTGATATCTATTGTTATTTCATTATTAATTGTTTTGACTACTACGGCAGTGATATCTTATTTTATGTTTATGCATGACAATCGCCAGGCCCTGGAAGTCTATGTGGATCGGGATGGACAGATTTATCTAAATGGCGTGGTTTCCACAGAGATCAGGGCAACCTCATTACTCAATGACCCAGCGTATATATCGACCCTAAGTTATCACCCAGACAGCAATGTGCATTATTGCTTTGGCCAGTGCCGGTAGGTGTAGGAATGTAGGAACCTTTTGGACACTCCGTGTATTTTAACTCACACGGAGGACCAGAAAATAACGACCGATGAAAGAGAGATAAACCGCAGACGACGTATCCTTGATCATGCTGATGAATCAGGCAATGTCGCTAAGACCTGCCGATATTTTGGCATTCCACGCTCATTATTTTACGTCTGGCGCAATG
>CAUZRI010000081.1:0-7431 GCA_963582285.1 Gammaproteobacteria bacterium
ACCGCAGCACTTTCTATCTCTCATGAATTGGGCGTTAAATATCGAGAAGGATTTATTAAAAACACCTACATACCCAGGACATTTATTATGCCTGGCCAGGCAATCCGTAAGAAATCAGTACGACAAAAATTAAATGCTATTGATCTCGAATTTAAAGGTAAAGTTGTTTTACTGGTTGATGATTCGATAGTAAGAGGTACAACCTCAGGAGAAATTATCCAAATGGCAAGAGAAGCAGGTGCAAAGAAAGTTTATTTTGCTTCTGCTGCACCACCTGTTCGGTATCCTAATGTTTATGGTATAGACATTCCTACATCGTCAGAGTTAGTGGCTTTTGATCGGACAGAAGATGAAGTTGCTAAAATTATTGGGGCTGATTGGTTAATTTACCAGGATGTTGAAGATTTAATACAGGCTGCCAGGGCCGGAAATCCTGAAATCACGGAATTTGATACTTCCTGTTTTACAGGAAATTACGTGACGCATGATATCAGTAAAGATTATTTGGCACATATATCCATGATTAGAAATGATAACGCTATGTCTGAAAAAAACGATGTTAATGATGAAATGATCATTGATCTTTCAAATGGCGTATAAAATATCTTCAGCATTTTACCAATTGTCTACATTTAACGTTCTTTAAAATATATGCTTCAGGATGTTATTTAATTTTGATGGAGACATTGATGAAGATATTAGTTGGAAAGAGAAATTAAGTGATAAGCAACAACACTCAATTTATAAAGTAACAGAACCATTTTTTAGTCAATACGGCTATGAGAACTAGCTGTCCTTTTCTGTTTTTACAGAACTCACCTCAGATGTATTTAAGAAGTTATCTTGCATTTGTTGCCACATTTCAATGTTCTTTTTAGTCATTTTTTGTATTGTATCTAACGGAGATGATGCAGTTTCATGATAATTTTCCTGAAACTCTTTTTGTTGAGCAGTGAAAATTTCAAGACTTTTTTCCAAAAAATTAGAGAAAACAGATTGATAGGCATTACCGTAAAATCTAATTAGTTGGGTAAGTGATTCTATTGACAGTAATGGTTCACCATTGTGTTCCTGTTCAGAAATAATTTGTAACAGGATACCTCTTGTTAGGTCTCCATCGGACTTTACATCTTTGACACAAAATGTGACGCCTTCCAGCACCAGATTTTTAACATCATCCAAGGTGATATATTTACTCATTTCAGTGTCATAAAGTCGCCGATTTGGATATTTCTTTATAATTCGCATGGCCTATACCTTAGTGTTATCAAGCTGATTAAAATAGAAACTGTCTACTGTAGTTTTAATATCAACACATTACTTAGTATGTTGCGATCTGTTGCCAAAATGAAACCGGATAAACACAATATTTGTATATGGCGTTATCAATCTCATCTTTATCTCTAGTTCCTAATGCGATTTGTATCTAAATCTATTGTCTTTATCGTTCCAAGGCTAATGCAACACCTTGACCGCCACCAATACACAAGGTGGCCAGACCTTTATGAACATCTCTTCTCTTCATCTCATATAAAAGTGAAACAAGTATGCGACAACCAGATGCACCAATTGGGTGACCGAGTGAAATAGCTCCACCATTAACATTAACCTTGTTTATATCCCAACCAAGCTCACGATTCACAGATATTGCCTGGGCGGCAAAGGCCTCGTTGGCTTCAATCAGGTCGAGCTCACCGATATCCCATCCAGCTTTTTTCAGGCACAGTTGCGTTGCGGGTATTGGCCCTGTTCCCATAATCTCTGGATCTACTCCTGCACTGGAATACGCCTTTATTGCAGCGAGAGGTGTTAGACCGAGTTCTTCAGCTTTGCTTTCAGACATTACTATCACTGCAGCAGCACCATCATTAATGCCAGATGCGTTTCCGGCTGTGACAGTTCCATTTTTATCAAATGCTGGTCGCAATCTAGACAGAGATTCCGCTGTGATACCTGCTCGCGGAAATTCATCTTTATCAAAAACAATCGGCTCGCCTTTACGCTGTGGAATTGACACAGGTACGATTTCATCCTTGAAGACATTGTTCTGTTGTGCTGTTTCTGTTTTTTGTTGAGATGCTGCTGAAAATTCATCTTGCTGTTCTCGAGTAATACTGAATTTTTTTGCGATATTCTCTGCTGTGATCCCCATATGATAATCATTGAAGGCATCCCATAAACCATCAACTATCATGGAATCCATTAATTTCCAGTCTCCCATACGATTACCATTTCGAGAATTAGGTAATAGGTGAGGAGATAGATTCATATTTTCCTGACCACCCGCAATAATTACCTCAGCATCGCCACATTTAATTGCCTGTGCGGCAAGATGAATCGCTTTTAAACCACTACCGCATACCTTGTTTATCGTCATACAAGGTACAGAATTGGGTAATCCAGCGCCCAGAGATGCTTGTCTTGCAGGGTTTTGCCCCGTACCGGCGGTTAGCACCTGACCGAGTATAACTTCGTCTATATCTTCAGGCTTAATTCCAGTATCAGCTAATAAGGATTGAATAACTACCGTGCCAAGAGACGATGCTGGAATACCAGCAATTGTTCCGCCAAATGATCCAATAGGGGTTCTTCCAGCTGCGACTATTACTACTTTTTTGGTCATATCTTCCCTTTCTCAGTACGATTTTTGAATGTGCTTTTGTTTAGGTGCAAATTAACGCTGCAGTGCACAAATTATGCTGCATGGTAGCAAATAGTTTGCCGCTAAACCAGTATTTGAGGGTTGTGATAAAAAACCTTAAAAAATATCGTATATTGTTGAATAATGATTGCGAGAGTAATGATCGATATCAAAAATGAATTGTGCGGTTATCTACCGCTAAAGCGGCTTCATGCATTGCCTCTGACAGAGTGGGATGCGCATGAATAGTCCTGGCAATATCCTCTGCGCTTCCCTCAAATTCCATAATAATCACTGCCTCCGAAATCAACTCAGAGGCATTTGGCCCAATAACATGAATACCTAATACGCGATCTGTCCGACTATCGCTGAGTATTTTTACTGTACCTTCTGTTGACCCCAAAGCGTGGGCACGTCCACTTGCAGCAAAAGGAAAGGAACCGGATTTATATTCAATACCTTCCTCTTTAAGTGATTGTTCAGTTTTGCCCACCCAGGCAATTTCAGGCCAGGTATAAATGACCCAAGGGATCACATCATAATTCATGTGCCCCGGTTTTCCTGCAATCTTTTCTGATACGGCGATACCTTCTTCTGATGCTTTATGTGCAAGCATTGGTCCTCGTATAACATCGCCAATAGCATAGATATTCTCAATATTAGTCTGGCAACTATTATCTACCATAATATAACCACGCTCATCTATTTCCAGACCCATGTTGTCAGCGCCCAATCCATCAGTATTGGGCTTTCTGCCAACCGCTACGATAAGTTTATCAACTGTCAACTGTTGTTTACCTTCCTGGTCTTCATAGGTTATTGTGACTTCTCTATTGTTTGAACCGGTTCCTGATACGCGCGTACCTAATCTTATATCCAGTCCCTGTTTCCTCAATGTTTTTTCTGCGGAGTTGGCGATCTGTCTATCAACGGTTGGAAGAAAATCATCCAGGGCTTCAAGAATAATCACATCTGATCCTAAACGACTCCAAACGCTGCCTAATTCTAGTCCAATAACACCTGCACCTATTATCCCTAATCTGCGAGGCGCATCGGTAAAGTTGAGTGCACCTGTTGAGTCGACGATCAATTCGTTGTCTACTGGAGCTGACGGGATCTTAAATGGGACAGAGCCTGTTGCAATGATTATATGATTCGCTTCTACGCTATAAGGCTCGCCAGTTTCATTATCAATAGGCGTAATTTCAATTTGGTTCGTTGCTAAAAATTTACCTGATCCTTGTAGCCATTCAACTTTATTCTTTTTGAATAAGCCAGCAATTCCCTGGGTTAATGTCTGAACAATGCCGGCTTTGCGTTGTATCATTTTATGGATGTCAATCGTAATACCTGCAGCATTGATACCATGTTGTTTTGCTTCATGCCGTAGGAAACTGATATGGTGAGATGAATCCAGTAAGGCTTTTGATGGAATGCATCCTACATTTAAACACGTACCACCCAGTGCTGGATTTCCATCTTCACCTATCCAACGCTCTATGCATGCTGTTTTAAAACCAAGCTGTGCAGAACGAATTGCAGCGACATAACCACCAGGTCCTGCACCGATTACCACAACATCATAGCTTTTCATCAATTCTCCTTTAATGATTTATTATACTTGCAGGAGTAATCGAGAAGGATCTTCCAACAGGTTCTTGATTGTTACGAGGAACTGTACTGCATCACGTCCATCAACTATGCGATGGTCATATGAAAGTGCCAGATACATTATAGGTAGTATTACCACTTCGCCATTTACTGCCATTGGACGATCTTGAATTTTATGCATTCCTAAAATTGCACTTTGAGGAGGATTTAAGATAGGAGTAGACAATAACGACCCAAAGGTACCACCATTGGTAATTGTAAATGTCCCTCCAGTGAGTTCATCAATGGTGAGTTTTGAATCTCGTGCCTTTTGGCCATACTCGACGACTTTAGCTTCGATTTCTGCAAATGACATTGTATCGGCATTCCGGATAATCGGTACTACCAGGCCACGCGTAGCACTTACGGCTATACCAATATCGAAATAACCGTGGTAAACAATGTCTTTGCCCTCTATCGATGCATTAACAACAGGAAATTTTTTTAATGCTTCTGTGGACGCTTTTGTAAAAAATGACATGAATCCAAGTTTTACACCATGTTCTTTTTCAAACTGAACCTTATATTCTGCTCGTAAATCCATGACGGGTTTCATATTAACCTCATTAAATGTAGTCAATATTGCATTGTCATGTTGAGCTGCCATTAGACGTTCAGCGGTACGTTGGCGTAAACGTGTCATAGGCACTTTTTCTTCTAGTCTACCTTGCAGATTTACCTTGGATGCGGCCACTGGATTAGGTGCTGGCATTTGAGTTTGTTTTACCGATTTCGGTTCCGGCTTTTCTACAGGCACAGTTTTGATTGCCTTAGTCGCAGGTTCACTGGGTAGAGATTCAGGTGTTTCAGTAACAACAACGGGAATCTCTTTTCCATCAATGTAATTAACGACATCTTCTTTAGTAATTCGACCATCTGCATTGCTGTCTGGTATGTCACCTGGCTTAAGGTTATTCTCAGATAAAAGGTTTCTGACTGCCGGACTGGTTTTAAGGTCATTTTCCGAGGTATCTTCTACAGGTAGCGATTGTTGTTCAGGAATATTAGATTTTTTCTTTTCATCAGGTTTTTCTGACTTTTCAACATTACTTATTCGAGCTATAACCTCATCACTTTGTACCAGTTCCCCATCGCCTTTTAGAATCTCGGATAGAATGCCATCACTCAGTGCCGCCACCTCTAGAGTAACTTTATCAGTCTCAATGTCGATTAAGTTGTCTCCTCGCTTAACCACATCACCTTGTTTTTTATGCCACGTCATCAATGTGGCTTCAGATACTGATTCAGCCAGTACTGGAACTTTAACGTCTGCCATTCAATCCTTCTCCTCAGTATTCTAATATTATTAATTTAGTGCACGTTTATGTGTAGTAACTTCCAGCTTATCAAGTTGTAATGCATCTTCAATCAACTTCTTTTGTTGGGCCAGATGTAGTTTCATTGATCCAGAAGCAGGTGATGCGGAGTAAAATCTTCCTGCATAGCCAAAGGTGTGTTGTTCTCCTAAACAGCCAATCATGGTTCCACGGGATTGCATATAATACCAACTGCCCTGATTCTTAGGTTCTTCCTGTACCCAGACTATCTCTTCCAGGTTTACATAACCATTAATCATTTCTTTGATTTCAGTGGAGGGAAAGGGGAATAATTGTTCTAAACGAGCTATAGCAATATTTGTTATTTTATTTTCCCGTCTTTGCTCTAATAGATCAAAATAAACTTTGCCTGAGCATATTAATAAACGGGTAACTGAATTTTTATCGAGCTCATCAATTTCATCTAAAACTAACTGGAACTCAGTATTCACAAGCTCCTCGATTGGGGATGTTGATAACTTGCGTCTTAATAAACTTTTTGGACTCATTATTATTAACGGTTTGCGGTATGGCCTGATTACCTGCCTGCGCAGCAAATGAAACATCTGTGCAGGGGTACTGGGGACACAAACCTGTATATTTTCTCTCGCACATAGTTGAAGATATCTTTCCAGTCTAGCAGAAGAATGTTCAGGTCCAGCACCATCATATCCATGGGGTAACATAACAGTTAGTCCGCAAACACGTCCCCATTTTGATTCACACGAACTGATAAACTGGTCAAAAACAACCTGAGCTCCGTTCGCAAAATCACCAAACTGCGCCTCCCAGATAACCAGTGTTCTGGGCTCTGAACTACTGTATCCATATTCAAATGCAAGTACGGCCTCTTCAGATAAGATTGAGTTAATGACCAGATAATTTGCCTGTCCCTCACGAATGTGCTGTAAAGGTAAATAAGTATCACCATCTTCCTGATTATGCAGGACAGCATGTCGATGGAAAAATGTGCCACGGCCGCTATCCTGACCTGAGAGGCGTACCGCATGTCCTTTATCTACCAGTGAGGCATAGGCCATACATTCCGCAAAACCCCAGTCCATTGCTAATTCTCCATTTCCCATAAGTTTTCTGTTATTAATTATCTTTTGTACTGATGGGTGTAGCTTGTATGACTCTGGAAAAGTTGTAATTGCCTGGGAATATTGTTTTGTCTCCTCATTAGAAATTGCAGTACTCACAGAATCACGCCAGGAAGTGCCTTGGTATGGGGTAAAATTAATTAAATGCGTCATATTAATATTGGTTGCTTTTGGACCAGCTACCGTTTCATTTGAGTCCAGAGAATCGATGTATTGACTTGATGTTTCGTCAACTATTTCCTGCGTAACGATTCCCTCTTCTATTAGTTTTTTAGAATAGATTTGCCGAATATTGGGGTGACTACGAATCTGTTGGTACATAAGTGGTTGTGTCGCTGCAGGTTCATCTGTTTCACTATGCCCCTGTTTCCGATAGCAAACCATATCAATTACCACGTCTTTCTTAAATTCCATACGAAAATCCAGGGCTAATTTAGCAACAAAAACAACTGCTTCCGGATCGTCACCATTGACATGAAATATTGGTGCCTGTACTAACTTTGCTACGTCTGTGCAATATAAAGTTGAACGTGAATCCAGTGGATCACTAGTAGTAAAGCCTATCTGGTTATTGATAATAATATGGACCGTCCCTCCGGTTGAATAGCCACGTGTCTGCGACAGTTGAAAGGTTTCCATTACTACTCCCTGACCTGCAAACGCAGCATCTCCGTGAAGAAGTATGGGTAAAACCTGGTCTCGAGCCTTGTCGTCACGCCGG